>DASQJL010000108.1 GCA_035631035.1 Candidatus Binatia bacterium
GTCCGCCGGCCGAATTGATCAGGGGGACATCCCCCACCATCAATGGCTTATTCGGCGACCATTCCTATTCGCATTCACGCGCGACAATTCATGGCACCATTCGGCGCCGTACGCCTCGCCGGTCGCCGGTCACGCCGTACGCCTCGCCGGTCGCCGGTCACGCCGTAGAGGCGTCACCAGCCGGCCGAGAGCTGGAGCAAGGCCGCGGGCCTGCTCTTTGTCACCCGATCGGCCGAACACGCTAGGCCGCGCAGCCTGTATTGACGCTGCGGACTCGGACACTCGGGCACGGCCGGGCCGCGCATGCGCCATACCTGTATTGACAGCGTGCGCACGCTCAGGCCAAAGGCCAGCGACGACGGAAGGAACGCAGCATGAGCACCCAGCACACAGCGACAGCGACAGCCCGAAGGCTGCACAGCGGAGCGATACAGGCTGCGCGCGAAGCTACGGCCGATGGCGACATGCAGGCATGCGCAGCGTTCCTGGCCTTCGCTGGCACGGTACGGCGCGCACTGGAGCAGTGGCGCCGCACAGCATGAGCACTCCAGCCCGATCAGTCCGAGTGCCAGACGCTCTCTGGCGCGCAGCCATGCGGGCCGCGGCCGACGACGGCCGGACACTCACAGACGTAATCGTGTCCGCACTGCTCGACTATGTACGCAAGTCAAGGAAGGAAAAGTAATCGTGACTGCTCAGACGATTAAGCACGGCGCACCCGAGGCCATGCAGCCGGAACCTGCCGACACTACGGCGCCGTATATTGCGGCGCAGGTTGCGGAGTGTGCAGCTCTCGGGCTGGCCATCAATACACGTATCGCCATGGCCATTGCGGCGCAATACCAGGCGCCGTACGGCGCTGGCGAAGACTTCGCAGCCTTCGCCAGCACGGGCACCATTACGACCGACTTCGCAGACGTAATCACTGATCAGTGCGCCGATATCGCATTGCATCCTGAGACATACAGTTTCGGCGCGGCCGACGACAGCGACGACGCGCACGCTCAGGCATGCCAGGCTGCACAGAGTGAGCTTCGGGCACTGCTCGACTACGTGCACAGCAGTACCGTGACGCCATGGTCGGTCGGCCGCAATACGGCCGGATACCTGCCCGAGTCTGCGCCGTACGTGACGCTGGAATACGCAGACGCTGTGCAGGCGTACCGTACTGAACTGGAGCAGGCCCCGGACGCCATCTATGGCGACATGTACGAGTGCACGTGCGACGACAACGAGCTGTGCGCGTACCACTTGGAAGAAGCCGCTATTGCGGCCCACCTGAGTGACGATGCGCCATCGGTCGTATCGGGCCGAGTGTTCGGCCGGGAAGCGACGCTGTCGTACGCAGTGACTGAAGATCAGACACTCAACACTGTGTATTGGCTGGAGCAGTGCGAACCGATGTCGTATCGCGCGTTCCTTGACGACCGCAACAACGACTACTGAGACCGAAACACAGAGCGCCATGCGCTCTGTGTCCGCACGTGACGCGTGCGCTGATGAGGCCAGCAGGAAGGAATACGCAGTGACGACCGAATATTTTGACGTCAACCCGACGGGCTGGGGGACGCTCGACCCCATCCGGATCAAACAGGTGGGATCATCCGAGCAGTGCGCTAAAGCCGGCTGCGCCGTACGCGCACCATGGTGGAGACTCGGGCTGGGTGGGTACGACGTGCAAGTTTACGTCTGCTCGGCCCACCTGGGCTGGGCCGTAGCGCTCGACATGATCCGAGAGAGCACGGCTAAAGCGATGGGGTGGGAACGCAAACACACCATCGGCAGCTCCTGGGTAGAGCCGAACATGCCTGCCATCATGCGGACCGACTACGCACGCACGCTTGACGTATCGGCACAGTTTCCTCAGGCCCGACCATGCGCCGATGGCGAAGGCTACAGGAGCAGGAAGGAACGCAGCATGACACTCGACATGAGCGCACGCTATCGCGTGAACGGATATCCGGGTATTGCCTTCGCTGTGCGAGGCTACGCACAGCAGTGGGAACCCTTTACGTGCCTGACACTCGACCCTGAGTCTGGCGAAGAATGCGAAGCACAGACAGCCGATGGGGAATGGTACGACGACGTAACGCAGGTAATCGTCACGGCCATCGGCGACGACCGCAAAGTTACAGTGCCGATTGACGACTTAACGCCATTGTCCGACGACGCATATTGCCATGAGTGCGGACAGCTTGACTGCACAGCAGACGGAAGGAACGAATAATGAAGTCCACCATCGCTAACGCTGGCCATTACATGAGCAGGCTTACGGCCTTTGTGGCCGATAACCTGCGCGCCGAAACTCTGTTTGTGCTCTCAGGCATGCCTGAGACTGGCAAGCTTCCTGGCCCGTACGCTAGCGCGCTACGTGACGCACAATCGGAGCGTAAGGAGCGCTACCTTACCGGCGAAGGCCGTAACGCTGCGCCGCACGCTCCGATGTATGTCGTGTTCAGCTACGGCACTCCCATTGCGTGGGTAACCATCGCAGGTTCCGTCGTAATACCCGATGTGCGCTACTCGGCCACTACGTCAAGGCACCAGAAGCTCGCACGCGAAGCGCTGTCGACAATCGCACCTGAGCATCTGCGCGCCATGCAGGCCAGCAATGATTACGTGACGCCATGAGGTTCCTAGTCACGTACCTGGGAACGCTCGCAGTGTCAATCGGAGTAGTCGAGTACCTGCGCGGCCGACGACGCAGGTAAGCAGCAACCCACCTAGCGGCCCACCTTCCCATCCGGAAGGTGGGCCGCATTGCCATGCACAGCCTGGCCAGCCGGCCGTACCCAGCACGGCCTGAGGCGTCACTAGCCGGCCGTACCCAGCACGGCCTGAGGCGTCACTAGCCGGCCGTACCCAGCACGGCCTGAGGCGTCACCAGCCGGCCGTACCCAGCACGGCCTGAGGCGTCACCAGCCGGCCGTACCCAGCACGGCCCGACCGCCAGGTTGAATCGGACATCTGTCACAGGGATCACTACTGCCACGCCAGTCACACACGACCCACGTCGATGTCTGCCGCCCACCGGGCCAGCTCGCCCGCGGGCCGCCGGGGGCTTGGCCGGCGAAAACGGCCGAGCCGAACAGGTCGGTCAGATGCAATGCGCGGTTAGATGCAATGCGCGCGTCGCGCGTAAATGCAAAAGGTCGACCAGATGCAACGCGCGTGCCGCGCAGATGCGACGCGGGTACCCGAACGCGATGCACGTGTACGCGTACCTAGTCGTCCTCGTCGGCGGCCTGGTTCATCTCATGTTCGAAGTAGATCTGGGCGGTGCGCAGCATGCCGATGGTCTGCCAGCGGGGCTGCCGGTCGTCGGACAGTCGGGTCAGCCAGTAGTCGCCGTCGCTGTCCATCCAGGACGCGACCAGGACCCAGCCCGAGCAGTAGGCGCCCTTGTTGTCGACCGTGGCGGCGGTGGAGGCGATGGCCTCGGCGATCACGTCGGCCGGGGTGCGCTCAGCGTGGCTCACCGGGCGTTCCATCCTCCGGGCTGGTGGCGGTTGGTCTCCACCCGGTGGCAGGGCAGGCACAGTGGACGTAGCCGGTGCTCGGCATCGGGATCGGGTACACCGGCCGCGACCAGGTCGCGGCGGCTGGTCGGGTAGTGGTCGGCGACCACGGCCATCGCGCCGCAGAGACAGCAGATCGGGTGCCGGCTGAGGTAGCGACGGCGGACCCGCTCCCAGACGGCGTCGTAGCCGCGGGCCTGCCGGCTGCCGCGACGTTCCTCGACGGCCTTGGCGTGGCGGTCGCACGCGCCGCCGAGGCCGGGGCAGCCGGGTACCCGGCAGGGTTTGCCGTAGCTTGGCACCGGCTAGATTTTCGGGTTCGCCTGGCGCGGGCGCATTTTCAAAGGCCCCCACCCCTGCCCGCGTGCGCAAAGGCCCCCACCCCTGCGGGCAGATGCGAAGGCCCCCACCCCCGTCAGGCGGCGTCCTTGTCCTTGTCGCCGTGACCCAGGGCGGCCTTGAGTCCGCGCGTCGCCGCGTACAGACCGAGCCCGGCGGCGGCAACCCGGAGTAGATGCAGGGCCACGTCCGCTTTGATGAACTTGCCGAGTGCGCTCACATCGGTCTCCTACGCGTTGTCGTTGGGGTCGGCCTTGCGCGCCGAGAGTGCGGCGACCGCACCGACCACATGCGAGAGCACGATGGCGTACAGGCTGATGAAGACCACGAACGGCACGCTGTTGCGCCAGGTGGTCAGGCCGGGCCAGCACAGCCCGGTCCAGATCAGTGCGCCGATGCCGTGTACCCAGACCCAGACCCGCCCGCTGGTGAGGGTGTGGCGGGCGGGCACCGCCGGCTACTGGGTGTCGGTGTCGGCGGACAGCGTCGCGGTGCCGCTGCGCTGTTCGGGTGCGACCGGCTGGTTGGCCTCGTCGGCGGTGGTGTCGGCCTCGGTGAGCAGGTTCACCTGGCCGTGGTACTGGGTGTAGATGGTGGCCGAACCGGCGCCCGCGACGGGGTCGGCGAGCGTGGCGTGCAGCTCGTCGAGGAACGTGCGCTCGGCGTCCTGGTCCGGGCAGTGCCCGGAGGCCGACAGCGACCAGCTCACAGCAGGCCGCCCAGCAGGTTGCCGAGGCTGACGGCGAGGTGGACGGCGACCTGGACGGCGGCGTCGAGCGAGAGCATGAATCCTCCGGTGGATAGGTGTTGTGCGTGTCACGAATGGACGATGCCGCGCCTAGCTGTAGGGGGCCACCCCGAGGCGCGGCATCGTCCACCCGCAGGTCGACTTGCAGCGTTGCGCGGGCCGGATTTGAACCAGCGATCTTCGGCTTATGAGGCCGACGAGGACGACCGAACTCCTCTACCACGCAGCGGCGGGGGATGTGATCGTGGGCCGCTCGAAGATGCCCCAGCGAGCGGCCCACGTCCCGGCAGCGACCGGCAGAGCCTCGGGGGCGGTCTGGGGGCCGCGCGACATTCTTCTGAGCTGGTCCGACACGTCGGCTCAGCCTCACGTTCAGGGTGTTTCAGGTGCGTCCACTGTGTCAAGTCGACGCCGTTCGCGTGTCCGGTTCGGGCGGTACGGTGGCCCCCAGACCTTCTCGGCGTGCGCGGTGGCCTCGGCGATGACGTACTGGGTGCGGCCCTTGTCGTCACGGACCACGGTGACCCGGTCCGGGTCGGCCGGCGTGGGGGCGGCGACGGTGACCGGGTTGATGTGGCCGCGGTGCGCCCAGGTGCGGATGGTGGCAGGGTCGACCGGACGCATCCAGCACAGCGCCAGGTGGGCGGCGACGGCGTAGGCGTCGCAGATGCCGCGCACGGTGCCAACGATCTGGCGCTGCCACCACTCGATGGTCTCGTCGGTGCCGCAGCCGGGGCATTGCAGCAGCGGCCGGTCGGGCAACTGGTACAGCCGGGCGCCGCAGACCGACTCGTTGCCGTCGAGGTCGACCAGCATGAGCGGGCAGTCGCCGATGTAGAGACGGTCCGAGCCGGACGGGTAGGCAAGTCCGTACGGTCTGCCGTGGGTGACCGCCTTGAGGTCGTCGGCGAACGTGCCGGCGTCGGGATGGGCGGCGAGCCACTCGGCGTGGCCGGCGACGAACTCGCCCAGCGCGTCGGGGCGACTGTCCAGGTAGGGCCGGTCGTCGACAAACCGCACGGGCGGCGTCACGCCGCGCTCGGTGCAGATCAGCTTCGCGAGGTTTATGAGGGTGACGCGGATGGCGAGCCGGGCGTCCATCACGTCGTCGTCGGGTACCGGCGCGCCGGTCGGCGAGCCGGACATCCGCTCGCCGTCGCGGCCGCGGCGCACCAGCACCAGGCCGAGGTCGGCGTACAGGTCGGGTGCCCCGCGGGCGTCGTCGGCGAGCCAGGCGGCGTGCACGGGGCACAGCCGCAGCCCGTCGGCGGCCTTGCGGCGCAGGCAGCCGGGGCACTGCTCGTCCACACAGCCGGACTGGTGGCGGCCCCGCGCGGCGCAAGTGGCCTCGCAGAGTACGGCGGCGGGCAGTCGGGTCATGCGGACTCCTGCCGGCCGACCGGCGGGCGCCGTGGCCAGCGGGTGTCGACCGGCGGCGGCGCGTTGAGGATGGCGCGGATCTGGGAGCGGCGGAAGCGGCGGTGCCCGCCGATGGTGCGGATCGCGTCCAGGCGACCCTCCTTGGCCCAGCGGCCCACGGTCTTCGGGTCGACCCGGAACACGTCGGCGACCTCGCCGGGGGTCATCAGGTCTTCGGCGTTGGGGAACTCGTCGGGCGCGTTCATGCGGCTGCCGCCAGTCGCTCGATGCGGCTGTCCACGGTGGAGGCGACCTTGGCGATGCGGACCGCGCCGGCCAGCGCGTCCACGCTGGGCTTAAGCGCGACCAGGGTGGCCAGGCCGCGCAGCACGTCGACCACGGCGCCGTAGTCGGTGTCGTCGAGCGGCAGCAGCACCGGGCGTACGCCGAGCTGGTGAGCCCACCGGGTCAGCTCGGCGTACGAGACGTGTCGCTCGTCGCGCTCCCAGGACCCGAGGGTCGCCTTGGAGATCTTGAGCAGGGTGGCCAGGTCCTCGATGGACATGCCCCGGTCAAGGCGCAAGTTGCGCAGGTGGACGAGAAGCGGGTCTCTGGTCATCGGCGCTCCACCGCGGCGGCATCACGGAGCCGGGCGACCGCGTCGTCGTCGCGGGGGTAGCCCCACACGTGGTAACCGATGCGGTCGACGCGTACGAGGCCGACGGTGGCGGGGTCAGCGCAAGTGCCTTCGCCCGCGCCTCTACGGATGCGGTGCTCGTCGAAGGCGGTGGGCGAGGAGAACGAGTGGTGACAGCCGCTACCGCAGTGGCAGGTGCTGTCACCGGCCCATCGGGTGCCGCATCGGCCGCAGGCGTGGGGGAGGGTCACGGACGAGTCCTTTCAGGAATCGGTCGGGTCGACACTGGATTGCAATAGCCCATCCGACCGTCAGGCAGAGAAATCTGAGACGTTTCCAGGGCGCTGTGGTGGTAGGGGTTGGGTCCCGACCTGATCGGGGCTCCACGCAGCGGCCGGGGCCAGTCGGGTGCGGCGCAACTTCGGCCCGGTCATCCGCAGGTACGCCACGCCGCTGCGGCCGGGCCGGTACGCCACGATGGGCAGCGCACCGACCCGGACCGCGACCTCGTACAGCGCGTTCCACTCGCCCGGCGGCACGCCGCCGGGGCCGGGCAGCTTGCACTGCACCAGCAGCACCTCGCCGGCCTTGAGCGCGACCAGGTCCGCCTTGCCGTGGCTACCGGCCGCCCGGTACACCACGTACCCGTCGCCGGTCAGTGCGGCGGCCACGGTGCGCTCGAAGTACGCGCCGCGGGCGTAGTTGGTGCGGTTGCGCCCCCACCGGCCCGAGCCGGACCCGCCGGGGTCCGGCTCGGGCGTGGCGAGGGCTACAGGTGCAGCAGCCACAGCAGCCCCTCCGCGAGGCCGATGCCGATGGTCACCGCGCCGACGAACACGCAGGCGAACAGGAACACGACCGAGAGCCCGGCCCGCCAGCCCTCGGCGCGGAAGCGGAAGCAGTACTCGCGGCGGCGACCGTCCGGGTCGCGGTGCTCGCTCACGCCGCGCCCCGAACCTCAACGCCGGTCAGCGGCGCCCGCCACGGGTCCGCGGTCAGGTCGGCGAGGTTGACCGCGGCGCGCACCTGCGCCTCGGTCGGCTCGCTCACCGAGCGGAAGGTGACGCTGCCGCGCGGGCTGAACGCGGTCCACTGCACGACGTGGGTGTAGCGGTCGCGGATGACGCCCGTGTCGCCGTTGTTCCACAGCCAGGTCTGCTTGCGGCGCCGACCGTCGGCCTTGTCCTCGTACTCGGCCGGGCCGAGATGCGCGCTGGTCTCGCGCAGCCAGCGCGGCATCCGTCCGGTCGGGACGGTCGGGGTGGCGGTCGGCTCGACCGGGGCGGTCGACGCGTCGAAGGTGAACGGGTCGGCGATCATGCAGTGCCTCCTGGGGCGATCGTAGCGAATTCATCCATACGGGCTACATCGGACACGTCCGACACGGCCACGGGTTCGGTGTCGGGTTCGACCTCGGGCCAACCGAGGAAGGCCCGGATGTGGACCACCGCGTCGGCGATCTCCGTCACGCCGGTACGGGTCAGCGTCTGCTCGGGCGTGTACGCGCTGACCACGCCGGTGCAGACCGCGCTGGGCGGCTCGTACCCGGCGCTGGCGACCTGGTCCGGGCAGGCCACCGACCAGGCGCCGGTCGCCAGGTCGAGGGTCAGCGCCCAGTCGCGGGCGTTGGCCTGCCGCCACAGTGGAACCGCAGCGGCAAACCGCACGTCGATCGGTGGCAACGGTGGCGCGGGCGGGTCGGGCAGCACCTCGACGGTGTAGAACGCGTGGTCGACACCGTCCTCGGCGCGGCGGGGTATCTCGGGTACGGGTTGGTCGGTCATCGGAACTCCTCTCCTCGGGCGTGCGCCGAACCGCAGACGTGCGGCGCGACGAGATGGCGGCGAGGGGTGGTCAGGTCGTGGTCAGGGGTCCAGGGCTGCGCCCACAGGCCGGTGTGGCGGTGGTCGACGACGAGCACGGGTACGCCGTAGCGGCGCAGAACCGTGGCGGCGCGGGGCGGCACGGTGTACCGGTCGACCCGCCAGAACAAGCCGTCGGCCCAGCCGGTCAGAGTCGGGCCGCCGCAGCGGGGGCACTCGGACAGGGTCAGCCGGGTGTCGGGGGCGGTCATGATGTCGTGTCCCTAACCTCTCGGCGCGATATAGACGAGTATTGGTTTGTGTCTGTGTGTGTCGTCCCGTCCCAATCCCCCCCCGTAGGGGGATTGGGACGGGACGACACACAGACCTGTCCCAGTGGTCCCGGGGACGGTTGGGACAGGTTGGGACGACTCATGTCGTGGGTGTGTCGTTGGGTACCGCAATTGCGAAGATTCGGGCGCGGTGTGGCCCCTGCGTCTCGACCAACCTGCCGGACTCCCGCAGCGCCTCCAGGCCGTCGCGGAACTCGTCCTTGTTGCCGCCGATGACCGCCCAGAGGTCGCTGTACTTGATGCTCGGCGGTCGGCTGGCCACCACTCGTTCGATGCGGTCCAGCAGCGCCCGCCGTCGGTTGGATGCCGCCCCGGCCTTCTGCGTCGCGGACCGCGGCCCGTCGCCGATGCGGGGGATGCTCAGCAGCTTGGTGTCGTCGTCGTATTCGACCCGGCTGCGGGGCAACTGCACGTCACGGCCGAAGGCGCGCAGGTACCGCGCCGGCTGGGCCAGCGCGATGTTGGCGAGCAGGCCACTGTCGTCCTCGTCGTCTTCGACGGGCGTCTCGTCGTCGGCGGTGTAGAACCAGATCGCATCGGGAGTGTCCATCAACTTGGACGAACCCCGGGTGCGCTCATTGCTGTGCCCGAAGTGGTGGGTTAGGAACTGGTCGCTGACCTCGGCTGCGGCGACCACGTCGTTGAGTCCGCCGAACCAGCGGCCCACGTCGTTGGCCGAGTTCTCGTCCACGTCGGCCGCCGCGAACAGCGGTCCAAGCGGATCGAGCAGCAGCGCAGTGACCCCGTGATCTTTCAGGTACGCCACCAACTCCCGCCGCGCGACCGGGTTGAGCAGGTTGAAGTCGGACAGCCGCGCCTCGCGCAGGTGCAGTGCCAGGATCTTGTCGCGGTTGTCGATCGGCGCCTTCCGTAGCCAGTCGCGGTACTGCCGGCCGGTCATTTCCGCGTTGACCACGAGCAGGTTGCCGGTGATGGCCGTGGTCTCGAACTGTCCGCAGAACGGCTTGCCGTCCACCAGCGAGCGTTCCAGGTTGATGTTCACGGTCGTCTTGCCGACCTTCATCTTCGCGGCGAGCATCACGCGCTGGCCCTGCATCCACAGCCCGTCGACACGCCACCGGACCTCCTGCTCGTCGTCGGGGAGTTCGCTGGCCCGGTCGGTGGCGGCGTCGAGCCGGGCACGCAAGCCGCGGGCATCGGCGTGGCCCTGCATCTCCTCGAAGATGGTCTTTGCCCGGTCGCGGATGTAGAGCTGACTGACCTCGAAGCGCAGCCGCCGGTTGCGGGCCAACTCGTCGCGGTACGCCTCGATGCCCGGCAACTCTGTGCTCGCCGCCGGACCGTCATCGGTGGCGGTCGAGTCCGTCCCCGCCGAGTTCGTGGCGGTCGAGTCCGCAGCCGCCGAATCCGTGGCGGTCGAGTCCGGCGCGGACCCGCCCAGGTCGTCGGCGTACGTGCCGGCAGGCTCTGCTTGCGAGTGTGTTTCCGCGATCGGCACCGTTGTTTCCGGTTGCGGAACCACCGGTGACGGTTCGTCCCCGGCTGCCAGCGCGTCGAGCATGGCCAGCAGCTCGTCGCGAATCTCGCCGTCCTCGCCGTAGATCGCGCTGATTTCCAGATCGGACATGGCGGCACGCACATCGCCGTCGTGGTGGCGCGCTGCGTGGTACTGCAACTTGCTCAGCGACTTCTTACCGGAGCGCGCCACCCAGTCGGCAAGGAACTGTGGCGGGCTGTCTGTCCACAGCCGCATGAAGCCGCCACGGTCTTCGCTGATCTCGAAGTTGGTGCAGCCCGGCTCGTGTGTGGTGGCGCTCTTCCAGTGCGCCGCGTCGCCTGGTCGGGTCCAGATCGGGCAACTACAGCGGTCCACCTTGCCGGTGTTCGTCCAGCCATCCGCCTCCAGCAGGTCCGCCCACGGCGTGGCTGCGCTCCAAATGTCGATCGGGTCGCCGTCATAACGGACCTTGGCGGCTTGCTGCGCCCGCCGTAGCGCCCACGACTCGGCGGCCATCCAGATCCGGTCCAGCAGCCATTTCGGGGCTTTGCCGACCTGCCCGCGCAGGATGTAGGGACCTTCGGGCCGCAGCGACGGCGGCACCAGGCCCTGGTGGTCGCGCCAGTACACCTGAAAGCCGGTGTCGTCGCGCAAGGTTCCGTGGCCGGGCAAACCGTCCAGGTTGCAGTCGTCGGGCAGCTCGTACCAGAAGTGCCCGCCGTCCTTGTGTCGCCACTGCTCCACGCCGTTCTCGTCGGTCTGCATCACGCCCGGCGTGGACACGGTCGGCATCATGACGGCGAGATTCATATCGGGCTGCTCGGCCTGCCAGGTGGCGATGTACGCCTTGACCTGCTCGTCGGTGTCCGCGTCGACCAGGACCATGCGCGAGCGGCCGACCTCGACACCGATGTTGATCGGGCCGCCGCGCTCCTTGGTGAGCCGCTTGAACACCCGGTCGGCCACCGCCGGGTCGGTGATGGCGTGCGCGATGCCGCAGGCGTGCCGGGCGTCCTCCCAGTTGCCGCGCCCGGCCTCGCGTGCCGCCTCCTGCGCGGCCTTGTCGGCGGCCTTGGCCTGTCGCGCGGTCAGCGTGCACAGTGGCGTCTTGCCGTTGGGCGCGATCGGCACCACGGCGTACCCGTTGCGCGCCGCGGTGCGCGCGATGGTCGGCATGATCGACCGGTCGCCCGGCGGCATCAGCGCGAACGTGGCGGCGAACTTGTCGGTGGCGATCACAAGGCGCCGTCCAAGGTGATGATTCGGCCCCACCCACCACAGGGCGCCTCAGTGTGGATCTTCTTCACGTGCAGCAACTGGCCGTAGCCGATGTCGAGCAGTACCGGACGCTGACACCACGCCAAGCTCTTGCGAGGCTGCTTCCAGCGGAAGCTGACGTACCCATCTCGCGGCCGGATGAGTAGCCGGTCATTGGCATACGGTTCGATGGCGTTGAAGATCCACAGCATGTTGCCGTAGTGGTGTTCGCGTACCCGGATCTCCGTCGGCGGCAGGTACGAGTCCTGCAACTCGATGACCCGCCCGCTGCGGGTCAGCATGTCAGCGCGGTGCTTACCGATGCGTACTTCTCGCCGGTCGGGTGGCACGAGCATCTGCCACCCTCGGTGCCACTCGTTATTGGGCTCTGCCCACGGGTCGCAGTCCTCAATGGACATGTGCGCCCAGTGCCATGTCAAAATGTCACCGCACTTAGCAATCACCGGGGCCTCGCAGCAGGGGCAGATGGCCCGCAGACCAGGTGCTGACTCAACTCGGTCGCCGTGTTGGTCGAGTGCGTACCTCACGCCGCCGCCCACCGCTCGCCGAGGTCGGCCCGGTCGGTACGCAGCACCGGGTGCCGCCCGGCCATCTGACACAACCGCTCGGGCGGGGTCCGCATGATCCGTTCGACCTCGTCGGCCGCGTCGGTGGACACCACCAGTTCGTCGTGCATCGCCAGGTACACCGCATCCGACAACCCGGCCGCGTCGATGCGCACCAGCGCCTCCGCGAGCACGTCGTAGGCCGAGCCCTGCACGAAGTAGTTGACCGCCTTGTGGACGGCGACACCGAACTGGCCGATCGGGATCGGCAGGATGCGGCCGGACAGCGTGATCACCAACCGGTGCTGGTCGCCGATGTTGCGCAACTTGGTGATCAGCTTGGCCACGCCGGGCATGGCGTTGAACACCGTGTCCCGCAGCCGGTATGCGGCGTTCTGGCTGATGCCCAGGTCGGCGGCGAGCTTCTTCATCCCTTCTCCGTACATTTGTGCGAGAACGACGACCTTGGCGTGCTTACGGGTAATGCCGGCCACCGCCGCGACAGTGGAGTACAGGTCGCTGCTGCCGTCCTCGTAGCCGGCCAGCACCTTGTGGTCCTTGGCCAGGTTCGCCGCCACCACTGGCTCGATCTGTGACCAGTCGATGGAGGTCAACTGGTCGCCCTCGTCGGCGAGCACGATGCCGCGGGCCTCGGCCGGGAACTGCTGCAACGGCGGACCGGACATCGACATCCGACCGGTCGCCGCACCGAGGATCGTGGTCGTCGGGTGTACCCGGTAGCAGCCGGTCGCGTCGTCGGCCAGGTCGACGACTTTCTGTAGATAGTCCTTCTCCACCTTCTCGGTCATCTTCAGCCGCACGAACGCCTGCGCGATCGGGTGGTCGAGCACCTTCAGGTGATCGGCCTGGCTTGACGCCGCCCCGGTCTTGGCGGTGCGCGGATGGTCGGCCGGCAGCGCGCCGCGCTCCTCCAGCCACCGGGTCAACGACCCGCCGTTGCCCGGCTTGACCCCGACCGTCTCCAGCGCGGCCCGGTCCTTGTCCTGCTGGGCGAGCACCGACGCCCGGTACGCGTCGAGGCGGTCCAGGTCGACGCGCAGCCCCTTGGCCGCGCGGGCGATGAACATCCGGTTGATCACCTGCTCGCGGTCGACCAACTCCCAGGCGTCCGCACCGGACACCCCGCTGCCCTTGAACGGATGCCCCTCGGTGAGCCGCCGGTACGCGGCCTCCCGCACCAGCGGGTACAGCCGAGCGGTCACGATCACATCCAGCGCCGCACCGCGCTGGTAGATGCCGCGGTCCAGGTCGAACGTCTTGAACCCGACCGTCTTGGTCAGGCCAAGATCCTTGAACGCCTTGGTCAGTACGTCGTTAACCTCGCCGCCGAGGTAGCGGCCACCTGCGGCGAGCAGCGATTTACTGGTCAACTCGTCCGGTTCGGCGAGTCGGCAGTACACCAGCGTGTCCCGTACCTTGCGAATGTCCACCGACCGCATCAGCCCGAGGCGGACCAGGACCGGAATGTCGAACGGCGCGTTGTGCAACACGATTGTCGGTACGGTCTGCAAGACCGAGCGAACCGTGTCCGCCTGGACCGGGTCACGTGGGTCGAGTATGACCGCATGGTTGGCGGTGCCGACGGTGACCGCCTTGACGCGCATCGCGGCGGCCCCGACCCCTTCGGTCTCGATGTCGACGGCCAGCCACGGCTCGCTGCGGGCCAGCAGCGTCGCCCAGCGGGTGGCCGGCTCGCGACCGATGACGTAGTGGGCGTTGAGAAGGTGCAGCGGTATCAGGCCGGATTCGGCCAGTTGAACAGGCGCGCCGAGATCAAGCTCCATGCGACACTCCCCGGTGGATTGAATGCGGATGATCAGAACCCCAGAACCGCCCACCGACCCGCTTCCTCGGGCCACGAAGACCCCGCGCCGGTGGGCGGCGCTCAGGCGCCGGTCAGAACGGCGGCTTGTTGCCGGTGCTGGCGGCCCGCGTGCCGGCCCCGCGGCGCACCGCTGCCTTGTACGCGTGGAACTCCCGCTTGCCGTCCTTGGTGGACTTGCGACCCAGGTACTTGCAGGCGAACAGGTCGCCCCGCTGCGGGTCGACCTCCTCGATCTCCCGGCGCAGTACCGACTGGTAACCGGTGACCCGCACCTTCTCACCGGTCGCGGTCTCCAGCGTGATCACCGGGATTGGGTCGGACACGTACTCGGACGTGGTCTTGCTGACCGCGACCACCGTGCCCTGTACGCCCTGACCAGCCTCAGTCGGCATCCACGCGGACGCGTCCGCGCCCTCGCCGAGTCCGTCGAGCAAGTCGACGACACCGTCGGGCGCGTCGTTGCCGAGGCTGTCGAGCAGGTCGTTTGCCATGTGCGTTCTCTCCTTCGTGTGGTTCCTAATTGGTGTGCGAGAGGTCGTACTTGCGCGCCTTGGCGGCGCTGGTGTGCTCGCCGGTCCACGCACCCCGCGAGACTGCGCGCTGCCAGATCAGTTCCAGTTCGGTTACCGACTCGGCCGCGCGGATCTCGGCAATGACCGATTCCTCGTCGCCGGCCCGCCAGTCCGCCCAGGGCATGGCGAGGTTCTTGCGGGTACGCCAGCGGCGCACGTCGGCGCACAACTGCGCGGCCTCCCAGCCGGCCTTGATGTCGACCGCGTACAGGTCGCAGGTGCCCGAGCCGACCGGCATGTGCATCACCACGGCCACGTCCTGGTCGATCGGCGGCAGTGGCCGGTACGTCTGGGTACGGGTGTCCCACAGCGCGGCGCCGTGGGCGTAGCAGGCCAACTGCACGCTGATCTCCAACATGCCGAACGAGATCACGTCCCTACCCGACTTAAGGTCACCGACCAGGTGGCCGGTCGGCCGCCACAGCGGTCGCAGCAGCCGGTCGAAGCTGCCAGCGAGGTTGAACTCCGGGATGACCACCAGGCCCTCGATCCAGTTCGGATCGACCGCGAGCTTGCCGGCCGCCAGCGCCCGCGAGTACGCCGAGATATCAGCGGCGAACTCGGGCGGCACCACCACGTCCTCGCCGCGGTCGACCCGCTCGGTGATCGTGTGCTTCGCGGTACCCTGCCGGGCCGCGACCGACGAGCCGGCGGCCTCCTTGGCGTCGACCGCGACCTGATCGAGGGTCTTTTTGTCGGTGGTCGGTGTAACACTGACCAGGCTGAACAGGTCCGGCCGCAGGGTCAGCCCCTTGAGGGCCATCCTCAACTCCCATTTCGTCAGCGCGAACGTGTCGCTGATCGACTTTGCGAACGTAGTGACGCGGGTGAATGCCATCTCCCTGCCGGTCTGCGGATGCGGGATCAACGGGCGACCCCACCGATCTCGCTTCGGCTCGGGCGCGGCGTGCAGGCTGTCGAGTAGCGTCGGGCCGGTCACCTGTCGGCCACCTCACGCAGCGGTGCCGTCAGGCAGCCGCCGTCGGTGCACCAGCAGTCCGACAGGCAGTGCAGGTGCGTGCCGGCCGCCGCCGGGCGGGTCGAGCTGGCCGAGAACATGCACCGCGAACCACGACCGCACAGCACCGCCGGGTACGTCTGGTGTCCGCAGATGTCGCAGATCTGGTGCTCGCTCACGCCGGCACCTCGTCGGTCTCGCTGTAGACCGCGGGCTTGAGCGCGACGTACACCCGCCCGCCGCCCTCGGTGGTACCGATGAATGTCCACTCCGTGATGGCGACCAGGCCGGTGGCGGACAGCTCTTTGACCGCGTACCCGGCCAGACACCGCGCGCAGACGGTGACCCTCTCGTCGGGCGCATCGCAGCCGTCGGCCTTGCGCATGGCGGATTCCATGACGTTGTACCAATCGACCCATGAGCCGCACGGTGGATCGTTGTGGTCGCTCACGCCGCCACCTCGCCGTCGTCGCCGGCTGCCGCGTAGACCCTTGCCATCCGCCCGGACCAGGTCGGCCGGCGCCGCTCGGTGGCCACGACCTGCTTGGCGCGCTTCAGCTCGGTCAGGCGGGCGCTCGCCGTCTGGTGTCGCATCCGCAGTGCGTGCTCCACCTCGTCGCAGGTCGCGCCGACCAGGCCGCGGCTCTCGATGTAGCGCAGCACCGCCTGGCGCATCCGCGCCTTGTCCGGCTCGATGGACTCGTTGGCCTCGGCGCTCTCGGCGTTGCCGCCGTGCAACCGGCTCGTGATGTCGTATGTGGTCATAGGTCTTCTCCCCCGTGTAGTTGGCGCACCAGCTCGTCGGCGGCCCGTTCGCAGGTCCGTAGCCGGTCGGCGTAGTCCTGGCAGATCCGGTCGTGTTCGTCGGGGTGCATGACGTAGCCGAGGTCGTAGAGCACGCTCAGCCCGTAGGCGACCTGCTCGCGGACCAGCCCGCGCGACGGCAGGTGCCGCAGGAACGCCGATGCGGCGTCCAGCCACACCTGCGGCAGGGTCGGGTCGTTGCGGGGCATCACCACGGCGACACCGCCTCGTCGTCGTCTTGCAGTTCGCCGACCAGATCGGCCCAGGCCCGCCGCTGCCGCGCCGGCATGTCGGGCACCCGGTCGCGTTCGCGCGCCTGCGCCCCGATCCAATGCACCGCCGGGTTGCGGTCGAGCGCCCGCATCCGCCCGGCCATCGCGTCCGCGTCAAGCTGGTCGACCAGGTACTCGTCCAGCGGGGCGCGGTGCAGGTCGGTGTGGTACACGTCGCCGTCGCCGTACTCGTCGGGTTCGGCGTCGTACTCGTCGGCGTCGAGCGACCGGCGCAGCCGCAGGTTCAGGTACGCCAATCCGCCGACGACGTAGGTCAGCAGCGAGGCCGCCATCCAGTGCCCGTCGTCGGTGACCAGGTACGCGGCGGACTCCGCGCCGGCCGCGACGAACGCGCCGATGGTGAAGATCCTCAGCACGCCGCACCGGCCCGCTGCTCGTGGCCAGCGGCGTGGAGGATGGCGTCTACGCCGTCCCTCCAGCCGGCAGCGCGACCGAACCGGTAGATAGAGGAGAAGGTCGCCGGTAGCAGGCCCAGCGCGGCGAGCACGTCGGCGGCCTGCTGTACCGAGGTCACGTCGACCTGCGACCGGCGCGCCGTGTTCCACGCGTGCCGGTCGAGCAGCGTTACCGACATGTGTCCGTCGGGCGTCCAGGACACTTCCGCGGTCCAGTCGGTTCGCCGCCAGCAGCGCGGCGCGGCGGCGCGCTCCCACCCGTTGGCGCGCGCCCAGCGGGGCATCGCGGCGAGCAGGTGGCGGTTGGTGCGGTTCATTTCAGGCGTCCTCCTTTCTTGTTTGCGGGGTCGCCAAAGACAGCCCTCATAGGGGCTGGTTCATGGGCGTTGGTGAGTGGTGGGTGCTAGGCGGCGGGCCGACGGTGCCTGACCGGTGCGGGTCGTGGCTCGGCACAGGCGGCCAGCCACAGGTCAAAGTCGGCGCGACGGAATCGCACGTGCTTGCCGACCTTGGTGACGCGCGGCCCCTTGCCCCGCACCCGCCAGGCCCGGACCGTCGCCGGGGACACCTTCAGCACGGCGGCGATGTCGTCGATGGTGAGTAGGTCGTCCGCGCTGGTCGTCTTCATCGGTCGGTCCCGTACACGTCGTCGCCTTCGTCGTCGCCGTCCAGGTCGGCCGGGGTCACGACGGTGTCGTTCAGGTACGCGCCGACGCTCTCGGTCACCACGGCGAACTTGCGCCCGTCCGCCCCGACCTTGTGCGCGGCGAGCTTGTCCTTCTTGATCAACCTCTTGACGGTCTTCGGTGAGACGGTGAGCAGGTACGCCGCCGCCGCGAGCGAGATCAGCGGAGGCAGCCAGACCCCGAAGCCGCCGGCCAGCGACAGCCTCACCTTCGGTGCGTCGACCGGCTCCGGACTGTCCGTATTGATGGGTATGTTCATGTATCCGCCCGTTGGTTCAAAAAACTTCGTACGTTTGCCTTGTTGCCCCTTCCGGACTGTTGTGCTCCGGTTGGCGGTGTTCGTCACGTTACTCAGGGCGGAAACGCGGCGCAAGCTGGGGTTATGACTCAGGGTGACGTCGAGTCCACCCCTGTCCACTCCTGTCCACTCGGGACCGTTACGGGTTCACCCGTTCGGGCGTCGGCGCGGGGGCAGGGTGAAGATCGACACGCCGGGCGGACATGGAAAAACCCCGGGCCCCGCTCTCCCGATCGGGTGACCTGGCGGCGCGCCATAAGTAAGCGGGCGCCCAGTGGGCAGTTCGATCGGAACATGACAGATGAACGAAGGTGTGGCCGCCCGACGAAATCGGGCCAGCCTTGCCGCTCCATTTTGAATGGCCCAGGTATTCGCGCCTGCAGTGTTCATGCGACCGCGGAGGACCGCGCCTATGAAGAGGGTTGGAGTGCAGGACGGCGGCATTCCGACGAAAGCGACCGAGCGGAGATCACCAGGCTCCACAGGCGGGTGCTGGAATTGGAGCAGGAGCGACGCCCGAAACCAATCGAGCCACCACTTCGCGAAAAGACGGCTGACGGAGATCAAATCATTCGGTGCAGTAAGGGATACGCGTACGCCTGGCGCGGTAGCCCGCTCCAGGTCGGTGACCGGGTTGTGCTTCCGGGGAACTGGTTGTTCCCGAACGCTCGCGAGGACGTGGTCTCCGGGCTCGGTACCACCTACACCGGGAGTCTGTCGTACGTCGTGCGGTTGATCGCGCGGGCGGAGGCTCCGGACCAATAAGGCTGCGCGACTGGCGCGCAAGTAGCCGTTTAGTCGACCCGAGCCTCCACCAAAAGTTCTGTCCACTTTGGATTTTATTACGGAAAAATAACTATTTCTTGACGTCTATATCCGCAGGTCAGAGGCTGAAAGAAGAGAAGTTCAATTTCCGTATTTTAGAGCGATTCGATACCCTATCGGCAATGAAGTCCTATGAGGCACTGTAGGGCATTGTGTGTTGTTATTCAATACTGATCAGGAGGTTTGTCTGAATTGAGCGTTAACATGCGAACCGCCGCCGACGAGTTCCTACAGAAGGGACTGACGCACCGGTCGGCCGGCACGCGGCGCGCCTACGCCCGGCCGCTCGATGTGTTGGTCAACGTCACCGGCGAGCGGATGCCGATCACCCGGCTCGACCGCACGCACATCGATGAGGCCCTACGACTCAGCAAGGGGGGCATCGCGCTCAAGGTGCCGGCGTCGCGCCGGCAGGAATTGCACGGCCGCTCCGAGGAGTCGCTGAACGTGGACCGGACCGCATACAGCCGGTTCGTTCATTACTGGCAGACGCGGGGGTACTTCCACGGCAAGATCAGCCCGACAGCTCATATCGAATACGCGAAGCGGAAGCGCAAGAGCGGCGAGCGCAAGCGCCCGCTAACGATCGAGGTGGGCATGGAGGTCATGCGACTAGCTGGTGAGACTCACCCACGGGACCGCATGGCCGTCGCGCTTGCGCTTTTCACTGGCATGCGCGTCTCCGAAATCGCCGCCCTTCGGTGGGGTCACGTGAAGTGGGCCGATAAGGAGATCCACTTCCCGCGCGACAAGGCGGACGATGAACACGTGGCCATGTTCAACCCGCCGCTGGAGCGGGAGCTGCAAACATGGCACGGCATCTATGGCGAACGGCACGGCACTATCAGCGATGACTGGTACGTCGTGCCCGGCCGACTGCAAGGCAAGTACCGCGATCGGTTTGATCGCATGAACCCCGACTGGCCGATGATCCCGAACCGGCCAGCCACCAACTTGTACGTCTGCCTCAAGCCGTTGTTGGTCGCGGCTGGCGTGCAACACCTGGACGGCAAAGCGTGGCATACCCTGCGCCGGACGTTCGCCAACGAGTTCTACGAGGAGAAGCGCGACATCCGGTCCGTGCAGGAAGCGCTGGGCCACAAGAGTGAGAAGACCACGGAGATCTACCTTGACATGGATGAGCAGCGCAACAAGAACAAGATCGCGATGAGGAACTGGGACCCAACCCGCAAGATTGCCCAGGCCACCGGCAACGTGGTGCCGTTCCAGCGCAAGGCTCAGTAGTCCGCCTCCTGAACCGATCGACCCTCGCCATCCCGAACGTGGCGAGGGTCGATCCATGCGCAGCCTACGATGTCGCCTGCTCCGATGATCTGGCCGCGCGGATGCCCGCCAGAGCTGCGAGCAGTGTCTCGCGGTTCCGCCCCTCCACGTCTGGCGGCAAGGGTTCATTGATCACCGTGTAGACCAAGACGGTCCCGTCAGAGCGCTCGTGCGTGCTCACGAATGTCTCAACGGTGTAGCCCATCTCTCGCACGGCCCGCCGCCCCGCCTTCCGGATGTAGGCGATCAAGTCCGTGTCCGCCCGCTGTACCGGGATCGCGCAACTCCATTCCTTCTTTAGTTCGGCCTTGATCGCGGCCACCAACTCATCGAAATGATCGTCAACCACTCTTGACCGTCTCCCTCTTGTTGATGCCCTATGCCGCGCCCGCGGCGCCGGCCGTCGCTTCGGCGTACCGACCCGCACGATCACCATCGCCAGGCCGCTACCGGCCAGCACGCCGGCCGGGATCGACACGATGCCCAGTACGGCCAGCTCGGTCAGCGACATGCTCTGCTCAACGAGCCTGAGTCCGGTATGCCCCGGAATGTGGCAACGGTCCACCCGATCGGACGACAGGCGTCTACTGGATCTCGTATCCCAGCGGGGTACACTGCGACCATGGACCTCACCGAGCAGGACATCCGCGCCGCGATGGACAGCGGCGACTTTTCCGCCGTGTTCGACCTACCCGCGCCGCGTACCGGCTACCTCGCGCCATTCGAGGTCACGCCGCTGTCGCCGCATGCCGAGACCACCCAGATCAGCCTGCGGCTGCCGGTGGCGCTGCTAGCGGTCTACGACTCGATCGCCGACCGCGACCGCGTCTCGCGCTCAGATCTGATCCGGGCCGCGATGTACCGCGAGCTGGCCCGCCACAGCCGCCCGGTGGCCACCGACGAGGACGAGGTACGCCACGCCCTCGACGTGCTGCGCGCCGCGCTGCTGCCGCTGCGAGACGCCGCATGAGGGAGGAGTGCGTCGCGGCATTCTGGGATGCAGTTGCCCGCGCCCATGCCGACAACCTGCGGCGTCGGTCTGTCAGCCAGGTTTCGCCGCTCCGTCCCATTTTCGGGGCGGCGAACGAGGGGCACAAGTACACCGTCGGCCCCGACGTCAACCTCGACAAGGAAGAGATCTACGTGGACGGCGAGCGACTGACCGAGCAACGCGCCGAGGAGATCGCGGAAGAGGTACGGGCGAGAGCGCGTCCCGCCATCAGCCGGGAGCGCCTAGAGGAACTGATCGCGATGGCGAAGGCCGATATCGACATCTCTGGCGAGCCCGAGGTCGGGACGCCGGTGGCCGTCTATGGGCCGGTGGCTCCAGCCCCGCGGACCGGCAAGAACCCGAGCGATATGACCGAAGCCGAGCTGGCCGAGTATTACTACGAGCACCGCGACGACCCGGATATGTGGGGCGAGCCAGTGTCCAGTCGTGAACCCGAGCGACTGGACACGGTCATCTCGTTGCGCTTCACCAGTGACGAGGCGGCCAGTCTGCGCGAGGCCGCCAAGTCGGCCGGGATCAACGTGTCGGCACTGCTGCGCGCTGCGGCGCTCAAGGCGATCACAAAGGAAGGCCCCTAATGGACGACCGCATTGACCTGATCTGCGCCGCGCTTGATGCGCAGAATCCGAACACCCCGCCGATGCGCGAGAGCACCAAGCAGGCGATACGGGCACTTGTCGACAGCGCACCACCGATGACCAACGAGCAGGTGCTGCGTGTAGGCCGCATCCTGCGCGGCTCGCGGTATTGGCCGACCTGCGACCAGGGGCGCCGCGCCGGAGACAGCGAGGAGACCGCATGAGCGACGACAACGACTTCGAGCGCCACCTCGCCGAGCAGTTCCCGTTCCGGCCGAGCCACCCCGACTTCCAGCGCCTGCAAGAGGTCGTCAAGCAGGTCGAGGCATGGAAGGCTGACAGGGTTGACCCCGAGGCGGCGTACGCGTCGATCGCCGACCTGATCAGCGTGACGTACATGGGCGTGCAGCGCGCGGGCATGAACCTGCCCCCGGCCAGCGCGAGCCGCAAGCAGGTGACCAACTACATGGCCAACGCGTGGGTCGAGGGCTTCCTGTACGGGGTGCTGTTCCAGCAGCTCGGCGGGCGGCAGGTCACCGACGACGACATCACCGGCGGCGGCTGATGGGTACGCGGGTGCGCTACGGCGTGATGGGTGACCGGATGGCCCGCGGCGACGAGATCACCTGCGCGCCGTCGTGCCGGAGCGTCGCGACGTGGACGATCAAGTTCTTCTACATGGACGGCAAGGAGGCCCGCCGGCCGGTGGTCTGCTGCAACCGGCACCTGTCCGACCGGCAGTCGTACTGGAAGGAGCGCGACAGGAACTCGCACGGCGTCACGCAGGTGGTCGAGCCGTTCCAGGACCAGACCCAACCGCCACCCGGCAAGACCAACGCCGGCCGCAGGAAGGCGGGCCGATGACCTCCGCCCGACCCTGGCAGGGCGAGACCCGCACCCTACCGGAGCGCCTCGACGGGCAGCGGGTCGTCGCGCACATCAAGCTGCCGACCCGCCCGATCCACCTCACGCACCAGTGGATCGCGGTGACCGAGGTCAGCAACTCGACCGTGTTCTTCGACCTGGTCGCCGTGGCGTACCAGGAGCAGGCCCGCCCGCCGCTGGTGCTCAACGGACAGGGCCGCAACCTGTCCTACCGCGAGGCGGTCGAGAAGATGTACGGGTACGCGATGCGCGCCTTCGTGCGCGCGGGCATCGGGCCGGGGTAGCCCGCGCCCCGAACGACGAAACGGCCCGGCCACCCCTCTGCGGGATGGCCGGGCCTCTGTGCGTCTCGACCCGACGGGGAAGCGGGCCGAGAGGTTCGTGTGCTAGTGGGACAGCCGCGCCCACACCCAGCGCCGCCCGCCGCAGGCGGTGCAGTACGTACCGGTCTGGGTGCCCGCGGCGGCGGCCTTGGCCGCGCCGGACGGCTTGAGGTAACCCAGCGAACAGTCCGGGCAGGCGATAGCGTGGAAGCCTGGAGGCGGCTGTCCGGGGTCGGTGTAGCGGCTCAGCTCGCCGCTATCGGCGTTGTCGTCGCCGGGGTCGTTGCTCATCGGTATCCCCTTCCGCCGCAGGATCGGCAGGCGACCTGTACCCGGCTGGTGCGGTGCACAGCGCCGCGCCCGCCGCAGCCGCCGCAGGTCACGTCGACCTTGCCGCTGCGCCGCGAGCCGCGCCCGCCGCACGATCCGCAGGTGTCGCGGCGCTGCACCTCTTCGGTCTTGCTACCACGTCCGCCGCAGCCGCCGCAGACCTGCCGCTGGCCGCCGGCCCACGTCGGCAGCCGGGGCGTGAACATCGGCGCGGTGATCGGCACGCCGAGGATCAGCGCCAGCTCGGGCCGGCTGCCCGTGGTGCGGCGCGCGGGCAGGTCGGCGTAGCGGCTGTAGAACACCCGCACCGCGTCCTCGCGCAGCGGGCACTGCGGGGTGTTGCAGGCCAGGCAGCGCCCGTCGTGGCCGTATTCGTGGATGGACAGGATCTCCTGCGCGCGGGCCATCACGTCGCGGCCACTGTGGAACGCGGGGTCGTCGAGCATGCTCACCGCCCCACCAGCACGTAGCCGCGCACCAGGTCGGCGGTGTCGGTGCCAAGCACGGGAAGCTCCATGGTCGGGTGCGTCCAGGACGGCGGGACGGCGGCTCGGGTACGCAACGGTGTGCCGGGATGCCGGCGGCGGGCAGCCTTACGGCGTCGGAAGATAGCCATAGGCGCACGCTAATGCGTTGCCCGTGGCCGGATCATGACTCGTGGTCATGTTCCTCGGACGGGTGCGAGGCCGCCGCTGCCGCCTGCACGGCCAGCCCGGCGACCTCGCCCCGTACGTAGTCGAAGGTGCGGTAGGTCTGGTGCGCCTCGATCTGTTCGCGCAGGTCGGATGGCAGGCTGTCCAGCATGCCGGGGCTGAGGTCCATGTAGTGGCCGCAGTCGAACCCGAGCCACCACACGTCGGCGGGCCGGCCCGGCTCGGGCACGTGGCAGATGCCGGGGCCGTCTTCGGCGCCTTCCTGGCAGGCGCCGGCGAAGGTCAGCCCGCCGTGCGCGAAGGCGTCCACGTCGTCGTAGTCCTTGCCGTGCCAGGGATGCGATGGCGGCACGCCGACG
The DNA here is from genome assembly GCA_035631035.1 of Candidatus Binatia bacterium. NCBI lineage: Bacteria > Candidatus Binatota > Binatia (SeqCode) > Binatia bacterium. The sequence continues at coordinate 24,140 of DASQJL010000108.1, forward strand.
TACCCGCACAGCGCGCCGAAGTGGTTGCGCACGATCAGGCAGTCCAACCCGGTCGCCTCATCGATCCACTGTGCCTTGTCCGGCTCGTCGTCCCACGGGCCACCGGCCGGCGGGCGGCGCTCGGGGAAGGTGTAGGTACGCATCTCAGTCCTCCTGGTTGTCGTCGCGCGGACGCGACGGTTCCATCAGTCGCCAGAACACCAAGCTGGCGCCGAGGCCGACCACGAGCATCAGTCCGCACGCCAACCACAGCCCGATGGCGGTTGGCGTATCGCTGTGCAACGCCTGCTGGCTGAACGTGCCGACCGCCAGCCCGAGCAGTCCGAAGAAGGCCATCGCGACGACGTGGTGGTGCTCGCTCACGCCGCCACCCCCATCGCCTGCACCAGCCGGCGCAGTTCGGCCGACCCGCCGCCCCTGGCGTCGCGCTGCATCTGGCCGACGATCTCGCGCACCGAGGAGCGGGTGCGGGTCTCCTGCGGGGCGACCTCGTGGGCGCGCAGGAAGAACGCGACGGCCCGCTCCGGTTTGCCGGCGAGATACCAGGCCCGGCCGGCGTCCATGTCGAAGCGGCTGGCCCGCTGGCGGGTGACCAGGTGCGTCCGGTTGACCTGCAGGGACAGGTTGACCGCCCGGTCGGGGTCGGTGCCGTTCGCCTCCAGCGCGCCCGCGATCCGCCAGGTGCGCACGTTGTCGCGGGTGAACTCCATCAGCCACGGGTCGACCTCGTCGCCGGGGGTGGCGGCCAGCGTCTCGGCCTGCTCGAAGTGTGAGGCCGCGCCGCCCTGCTCGCCCGCGCTGGACGCGCACAGGCCGGCGTGCAGGTGCAGCATGCCGGCCCAGACCCGCTCGGTCGGCGGCAGCGCGTCGGCGGCCTGTACGGCGACCGACCTAGCGCGGCGGCGGCTGCCCGAGGCGAGCAGGGCCTGCGCGTAGGCGAACTCGGCGGCGGCGTAGTCGTCGGCGTGGCCGGTGTCGGTGGCCACCCGCCGAGCGGCCTCGGCCAGCCGCATGGCGAGATCCTGCCAGCCGATCGGGCGCAGGGTCAGCGAGCCGGCGACCAGGCCGCGCACCAGCAGCGGACCGGCCCAGCGGTGTCCGGCGTCGTGCGCGGCGCGGGTCTCGGCGAGCAGCGCGGGCAGACCGGCGCTGATCAGGCCGTAGTCGCACGCCATCCGCGCGGCCATGATGGTGCGGGCCAGCACGACCAGCTCGCGGCGGGGCCGCCAGATCACCGGCTCGTCGGGGTAGTCCAGCGCGGCGCGGATGCCGGCGACCGCGGACAGGCTGACCAGATCCTCGCGCGTGGACGCGGGCAGCGGGATGCCGAGCAGTTCCTGGCTGGGCACGTGCAGCGCCTCGGCCAGCGCGAGCAGCGTGTGCCGGCTGGTCACCGGTTTCTTGAGGCTTTCAATTTTGCTGATGAACGGCTGGCTTAACCCGGCCGCGTCGGCGAGCTGCTGCTGGCTCATGCCGCCGGCCAGCCGGAATCTGCGTACCTGCCGGCCGATCCCGGCATCGTCGGTCGTCATGGCGGTTACTGTAGCGCTCACTGCGGGCCACTCTCCGTCGGTTCTACTAGGGGGTGGCGCGGGGCGGGAGTCAGGCCGCGTTCCCCGCGGTCTGCATGCCCGCCCCGCGCCGGACGCGCCGCCGGGGCGTGCGGCTCCCAGTGGTTGGCGGCGCGCTGGTGCGGTACGCCCCGGCTGACCTCCCACAGCCAACTGCAACCGGGGCGCACGTCTCTATTCGTGCCGGTCGTGGCTGGTGAACCGCCGCCTGGACCAGCGCCAGCTCATGTGTCGCACGTACGGGTAGGCCATCCCGAAGAAGACCGCGATGGTGCGGGTCGGCTGGTCGGCGACCGAGAAGCACAGTGCCGCCACCGCGACGAAGGCCAGGAACAGCGCGTTCCAGCCCCACCAGGTGCGTTGGTCGATCGCGCCGGTGACCACGCCGGACACCTTGGCGGGCCTGGGCAGCCGACCGCTGGTGGTGCCGGCGATGATGTGCCGCGCGTTGATCCAGACGGCGCCGATGTTGCCGTCGGCCTTGTGGTCGTGGATCGAGGTCAGCAGCGCCTCGGCCCGCTCCGGCGGCATCGACAGGAACAGCGTAACCAGGTCGTTGTCCTGGTCACGTCGCTCGTCGGCCTCGACTTCGGTCACGCCCGCGCCCCTTCCCTCGTTGTCCCCGCCAACGGGTGACCTTGCGCTCGGTTACGCCTGCCGGGTGATGTTCATCCGATGGCGTTACTTACGTTGCGTGCCCTCGTTGCCCTACCTTAGTAGTCACCCCTGGTGGCCCGGCTCGGGCTGAGAGGTAGGGAAAGTTGTCGAATTACAACGGCGACGTGCTCGACATGATCGCGCGGTGTCGCCGCATCGGGTGGGTCGTAGAGAGCGCGCCGCGTGATCGTGGCGTGCGGTGGTGGTACCGGGTCTGTCCACCGGGGACGGCCAAGAAGATCGAGATCCACGGCAGCCCGCGCAACGGCGTCACCGAGATCCGCAAGCGGTGGAAGGATCTCAACGACCTTGGGTTCGCCGCGGCCGAGGCCGAGTGGGAGCGCCGGTACCGGGCCACCAAGAACAAGCGGCTCACCGAGGAACGCGAGAAGGCCGAGGCCGAGGCGAAGCGCCTGTCCGATGAGGCCACCAAGAAGGCCAAGCAGGCGGCGCTGACCGAGCGCGCGGCCGGACCGTACGCGGAGAAGGAACTGGAACTGGACTGGTTCCTGACGCCCACCCAGTTTCCGGAAACCCGGTGGCGCTGGGTCACTCCCGAAGCGGCCGAAAAGGTGCTGGAATCCATCAACACGCATAACCGCGACGAGTCCGAGGGTCGGATTCAGTACTTCGTCGACGAAATCGAAAACGAAGGCGAACTCGCCTCCACGCACCAGGGCGTCGCGGTGGACTGGAATGGCGTCTTCCAGGATGGACAATCGCGGTTCGCGGCCATCAGGCGCACCGGCAAGAAGCAGTTCATGGCCTGCACGGTGGGCATGGCCCCGAAGAACTTCGATTGCATCGATACCGGCCAGCCACGTACCGCCGCGCAGAACGCGAAAGTGGAGGGCGAGGCCGATCCGAGCATTCTCACCGGGGCCGCCGCGATGCTGTTGCGCATCGAGCGCGACAACACCCGCGCGCATGCCTCGACGCGGCGGATCAGCAACTCTGCGGTGCGCCGCTTCATCCGCGAGGCCGGCGATCCGCTGCGCGCCGCCGTGGTCGAGGCCAAGCACATTCGCAAGTCGCTGCGCCGGGCGAACGCGAACGCGCTGGTGGCAACCATCTATCTGATCCGCCAGGCGCTTCCCGGCGACACGCGGGTGGATGAATTCTTTGAGGCGCTGCGCACCGGCAACGCCCCCGAGACGGACTACGCCTGGGAATTGCGCCAGAAATTCATCAACGGCCGGACCGTCAACGGCGGTAACCGGGCGTATCCGCAGTGGATCGCCGCCGCGCTCATCCTCAAGGCGTGGCGGCACAAGCACAGCGGTTCCGACAAGAGGTTGCAGTTCCGGCCCGCCGACGAGCCATTCCCCTACGTCTACCTGCCGCCCAAGGATGACGAGACTGCCGCTGCGGTCGTCGCGGCCTCCGTCGAATTGAGCGAGGCGGCCTAGGCATGTACGACGTGTACGGGGGCGTGACCGAATCCGGCGCGGAGATGCGCCGGCTGCTGGAGCGGGTGCGCGAGGACGCCGAGCGCACCGGCTGGCACTGGCGCTACCTGGAAACCGGCATGATTGCGCACGCGTTGGCCGCCGGTGCCCATGGTGGATTGAACCGGGTGGCCGCCTGCGGCATGTTCCCGCGCGGCTATTGGAGTGAATGGCTGGGCGGCGGCAGTCAGCGCGAGTACGAGCGGGCGGCGACGATGCCCAAGTGCCGGCGCTGCATGCGGAGGGCGGTGGAGCAGGCGTGAGTCTGGCGGCGGTCGGGCCGGCCGGTGGCGGGCACCTGGACGGGCTGTGCGTGACGGTGCGCCGGGAGAGGCGCAAGAAGCACAAGCGGGCACGCCCGCAGGTGGGGTTCACGCTGCACGAGGCGACCTGTGGCTACGTGGCGCGGGCCGGGGACGGCAATGTCATGCCGGCCCCGGCCACGCCGTACCCGAACACGGTGGACTGCACGTACTGCAAGCCGACCGGCAAGCACAAGCTGACCTACGTGGACCTACCCGACGGGACGGTCGAGGCGGCCTGCTCGTGCGGGTCGGCCTCGGCCGTCGCGGGCACCCGCGGCGCCGCCTACCTGCGGCTGCTGCGCAGCCACGAGGAGATCCGCACCAGGCCGCCGCGACCGGCACAGAAGGCGACCCGCAAGTCGACAACGACCACGGTGACAACGACCACGGTGACAACGACGGACGGCAGACGACGTGGTCGCCACAACGGCGACCACGTCGTCAGGCTTGACTTCTCCACCCTGCCGAGCGGGCAGGTGCTCGTCACCTGCACGGGCTGCGGTGAATCCGCGGACGGCCCGACCAGGAACGCGGCGAAGCTGCGGATGTGGCGGATGCACAGGAGGGCGAAAGATGTCTCGATCTCCGACTCATGACCTGCCCCGGTTCACCGAGAACGAGGAAGTGGCGGTGAACCTGCCCGGCCTGCGCCAGTCGCTGTACGGGCGGGTCGTCCGTCAGGACGGCCTCACAATCACGGTCACCGTCTTCCGCGGCGAGGAACGCGCGAGGATGACCGTGGACGCCGACCTGGTCCGGCCGTGGTTCACCCGTGGGAGTGGACGGTGAGCGGACTGGTCCTGCGCTCGCCGCGCTGCCCCGGCTGCGACACCCCGCCCGTGTTCGCGTTCGACGCGCAGGGCTTCTGCGGCACCTCGGACTGCCAGGTGGTCACCTGGGACCGCACCGACCGGCCCGAGACGTTCAAGGCCAAGGCGGTGAAAGTCGACCTGTCGCCGTTGCTGGGCGACAACGTCGTCGTTGCAGTACCCGTGAGCAAGCCCGCAGAGGACTGGCAGGAGTTCAGCAAACCGATCCCCGAGATGGACCCGCGACACGTCGCCGCGCTCGACCACGCGCACGCCATGTCCCGGGACATGGCGTCCTGGGCGTACGGCTACGCGCGGCACCTGATCGGGGAGGGTGTCGGCGACATGGAGGCGTTCACCCGCGTCGCGGGGGGCGTCGCGCAGCAGTTGGCCCAGTGCGCCGGCAACCCGAGTGACGCGTTCGGGCTGGCCATGACCACGATCGCCTTCTTCGCCACCAACACCGAGGCGGAACCCGAGGACCAGGACGGGTCGGCGTGAGCCCAGTCGCGGTGTCCGTGCTGGCCGGACTCGCCGGGGGCACCGGCGCGCTCCTCGGGGTCGTCGTCGGCGGCGCCGTGCTGATCACGCGCCGGGACCGGCGGGAGGGCCGACGATGAGCGACAGGATCCACGTCCCGGACGGCGCGAAGCTCGACGTGCTGTTCGCGGGCGGCGCGCACCACTACTGGTCCACGCACTGCCGCCACGACGACCACGACGCCTGTAGTGCAACCGAGCTGGCGCCCGGCGTGCCGCGCAAGCCGGCCCAGTGCAAGAGGTGCGGCGCGGCGTGCATCTGCCCGTGCCACGACACACGCCGGGCAATGCTCGACCTGCTCGACGCCCTGCAAGGCGTGGAGCTACCCGAGCACGTCAAGTCCGCGCACCGGATCGCACTGGCGGCGGTGGACCGGTGACCAGCCGCGTCCCGGCGACGCGCCGCCTGCGCTACCTCAGCGCCGCGTTCGTGACGTGCATGTTCACCGTCGCCGCCCTGGCCCGCTTCATCCGGCCGGGCGGCAACTGGGCAACCTGGACCGCGCTGACCCTGTGCGGGGTGTCGTTCGTGCTGCTGTCCATCGCGTTCCGCGACGCGAAGCGCGTATACGGCGACCACACCGACGAGGTCGAGTAAGAGGCCGGGCGCGATGGGGTTGGATCAGAGTCATGAGCCCGCTCGCCCGTTTCCTGCACAAGTGGTCCGCCGCGCTCGCCGCCTACGAGGAGGCGAGCGCCCGGTTCAACCGGGTGACCGGCGAGTACCTGGCGCTGATCGGCACGCCCAAGCACGGCGAGCCGGGTGCGATGGCCAAGCTGCGCGGCGAGCGGGCCCAGCTCTACACCGAGACCGAGGTGCGCATCCTGGCCAAGAAAGACTTCTACCGGCAGAAGGCCATCTCCGACCAGCAGTTCTGGTCGGCCGAGGCGACCATGTACGGCATCGCGGCACTGGTCGAGATGCTGCGTGAGGAGGGGTGACGTGAACGGTGAGCCGATGATCGACGCTGGGGCCAATCCCGCGCGGCGCAGCCTGGGGTTCGACCTCGCCCGCCTGCTGGGTGACGCGTCGTTTCGTGCGCGCCTGCGCGCGATCGGCCACGAGGGCGAGGTCCTTGTCCCGATCTTGCCTGGCGACAGCTTCGCCGCCTTCTTGGAACGCCTGGACGACCACACCGACCGCTGCCTGCTCGCCTTCCGCGACGCCCGCGCGCCGCATGGCTGGCGGCTGGCGTGGTGGCACGAGCCGCGCGCCACCGACGCGGCGTACTGAGAGGACTGCCGAAAACTGCCCGCGCTGTGGCCAACCACCGGTCCGTCGCCGACCTGGTACCGGCGGCTGTGGCGGTGACGAGTAGACGGATGTGGAAGGTGATCGATACCCTGGCGCACTTCCTGTACTGCCCGACCATGTTCTTCCGGCGGTGCGCCCGCGAACGGTGGCACCACCGCATCCACCTGATGCCCGGCCGGTGGTTGGCACCGATCTGTGACCGGTACGAGCGGTGGCTGGGCGTGACGCCGGACGAGTTGACGTAGGGACCGCACTAGTGGGAGGGGCATGCCCCGTGATCCGAGACGACCTCATCAACGCCCTGCGGAGCGTCGAGCTGCCGGCCGAGGTGCGCGCCCGCGTGCCGTACGGTGAGCTGGCCGATGCCGTGGAGCCGGTGCTGCTCGGGGCGGCCGAGCGCATGGCGGCCAAGTGCTATCTCGACGCCGAGATGCGAGCCGCCCGCAAGCGCGGCCAGGAGTTGGGCAGCGTCGCCGCCGAGCAGCCGTCGATCACCTGCCCGAAGTGCGGTGGAACCTCGTACAACGCCAACGACATCCGCAAGGGCTACTGCGTCAAGTGTCACGAGCGGACCGGCACGCCGACGCGGCTCTAGTTGACGAAATCCGTTATCGACCAAGGGAGGTGTTCATGCAGGTTGCGTCGTGGCAGCCGGACGAGCCGGTTGCCGAGGTGCGTTCGGGCGAGACGGTCGCCGAGTTGTACGCGGCCCTGCCCGAGAGCGAGTGGGTGATCGTGCACGGGATGCTCGTCAAGCGGATGGGCGACCCGCCGACCCCGGAGGACATCCAAGACTTTCGGCGCATCGCAGAGACGCGGGGCAAGGGGCCAATCTGATGGACCTGTACTTAGCGAACGGCCGAAAGCTGGGCCGCGTGGAATCCCATGCCCTGCAAGCGATGGAGGCCAACGGCCAGCCACCCGAGGTGGTCGTGTGGGGTGAGCGGATGTTCGCACTCAACGCACACGGTCGCTACGTCGAGGGGCTGGCGTGGGTCATCACCGATACCGAGGACAACCGGCTCGTGCTGAGTTGACGAATTCAGGTTATCGACCATTGAGGAGTGTTCATGCAGGTCAGAGGGCCGTGCGCCAACCATCCGAACCGGCCCGGTGCGTGGCTGATGGAAGACGGCTCGATGCGGTGCGACCCGTGCTACTACCGCCGGCAGGGCCGGATCGAGGCCGCCGAGACGATCTGGGCCAAGGCCAAGCAGTTGCGCGCCGAGTTCCGCACCGGCCAGTACGGCATCGAGTACGTCAACGGCTTCGAGGACGCCTTCGCGCTGATCGACCCCGAGTAGTTGACATACTTCGATGTTATCGACCAACGGAGGCTCGATGAGCACCAAGAAGGGCCGGTACGGCGACCCGCGTAAGCGCAGGCCGATGGGCGATCTGTACGCGGCGGCGCAGCCCAGTGGAGCCAGCGATCCGCGCAAGCTCGGCGGCTCGATGTCCGGGCCGGGCGGACCGCACGACCGGGGCGCGACGGTCATCGACGCGACCGACGCCATCCTGCTCGACTACACCGAGGTCTGCACGATCGACACCGTGCGCGGCGGCGTGCTGGGCGGGCAGGCGATCTTCATGACGCTCGACGGGCGGATCAACAAGACCACCGACCGGGTGCGGGTCGGCTACATCTTCGACACCGACGGGGCCGCCGCCATCATCACCGAGCTACTGGCGCTGGCCGACCGATTCGGCCCGGAGATGCTCGACGATGTGACCCGCCGGCTGACCTCGCTGTACCGCGACAAGCACGTCGACCTCGCCTGGCTGCGCGCGGCCATCGACAACGCGATCGAGAACGCATCAGGTTGACATACCTCCTGATTATCGACCAACGGAGGGCTAATGCTGCGACTGCACCTGTACTGGAAACGCGACAGCGGCGACATTGACCTGGGCGACTGCTACCACGATGTGCTGCCGCCGGTTGGGTCGTTGATCTCGCACACGTCGCCGGAGCACGAGGGCGGGGTGTGGCGGGTCGCTCTGGTCTACTTGCACCCGGCGTATGAGGGGTCGATGGCGGTGCGAGCCGTTGAGATGGGCCGGACGCCGCCGGACGGGCAGGTCGGGATGGTGGAGCTGTTCGTGGAGCCCGCCGCGGGGCCGCACGCACCTTGACGTAAGTCGCGGTTATCGACCAACAGGGAGGGCGATATGGCACGTGACCAGGGCGTCTACGGCCTGATCTTCAATGGACTGACGACGGCACTGACCAAAGAGCAGTGGATGCCGCTGTCCGAGCGGGAACGCGTCGCCGCCGCGATCTACGACACGCTCGAGGGTGCGGGGGTGGAGTTCCATCGCGGCGGCCTGGACCGCCTGTGGCGGGTGGCGGCCGAGCACGCCAACAAGCTGCGGCAGAACTGACGGCAGCCGGGTTAACAGAATCACCGTTACCGACCAAAGAGGAGACGTCATGGCCGGTCAGGGCGGTCCGGCGCGCATGCCGGTTCACGGGGACTGCCGCTGGCACCGAGGCAGGGCCGCCGCGTGGTGGCTGCCGGACGGCACATTCCTGTGCGACCCGTGCATGTACCGACGGCAAGCGATCAACGAGGTCATCGACTACGTCACCAACGATCTACCTGGGATGGACCCGGCGACGCGGGCCGGGGTGCTCATGTCGATGCGCAGCTTCCTTGCCAACCGCCCCGAGGCCAATATTGACGTACGCACGGCTTGACGTAATCACGATCGAGGAGCGTCGTGACCCAGATGATCCCGGACCCGACCGACGACACGGTGTGGTTCATCGGCTCCGCTGCCGAAGCCGAACTGGGCGTGCAGGTCGGCGACGCCACCCTGTTCAACGTCCATACCCCCGACCTGTGCGCGGGACAGCACTGTGTGGTCCACCGCCCGTCGGCGCACCACATGCGCGGCTGGCGGCTGAACTGGCGCGGCGACCGGGGCCTGATGGAGCGGCTGTGCCCGCACGGCACCGGCCACCCGGACCCCGACGACCTCGCCTACCACTACCGTGTCGGTCGGGGCTGGATGGGCGTGCACGGCTGCGACGGCTGCTGCGCGGCCCGCGACCTGCCCGTCCGTTGATCGTTGAACCCGGCGTGGATGACGGGGACGGGACGCATCCGCTCGCGGATCTGGTCATCACCTGCACCCGCCGGGACGGCTCGACCTACATCCGGCGCATCCCGCGCCCGCGCTGGTACGCCGAGGTGTACCGGCTGTGGCGGCTCGGGCTCAACGACGGGGAGATCGCCCGCTCGCTGGAGCGGCCGGTCGACACGATCTACACCGCGCGGGCGCGGCAGATGAAGCTACCCCGCAACACCTACCCCGGCGGGCAGGACCGGTGAGCGACGCATAGTTGCGGCCCGGCCGGGTGCGACCGACCGGGCCTGGTGGGCGAGGAGGCAGTGGGTCGACGCGCCCGCTCCTGCCCAGGCCACGTCGCGTCGACCTTTTCAGTTGTGTCTCCCTGCGGTGCGCCTCGCGGGTTTGGGGCCTCGCGGGGATTGCCCATCAGGATGCGGTACGCGCCGGTTTGATCGGAAGACTCCGGCGGGTGAATGAATACACCCATGCATCCTGCAAGGTGCGGAATGCAAAAAGCCGCCCCGCTCCCGACCGGAGTCGGGAGCGGGGCGTACCCCCTGGTGCATCGAGCGTCTCGGAGCAGATCCTACTTGCTGCGGGCGGCGGCGAGTAGCCGCGCCACGGTCTGTGGCGAGTAGACCCGGCCGCGGGTCCACAGTGCGGTGACGATCGGCGCGGCGGTGGCGATGACGGCGAGCAGGGCGGCCTGGACGTGGTCGTTGATCGGCAGGCCGAGCGCGACGATCAGCGTCAGCAGCGCGGCGACGGCGGTCGAGATCATGCCGATGGTGACTGCGGGTTCCGCGTCGGTGTTGTCCGGGGCGGGCTCGGGCGGCAGGCTGTTGTAGACGGTCACGCGCTCTCCTGTTCGGTGAAGCAGCCGCAGCCGCCCCAGTCATCGCGGTCGACGTCCTGCGTAACCTCGACGCGCTCGCGCAGCGCGGTCAGCGTGAGCGGCTTAAGCGTGCCGCCGCGCCGGTTCCGCAGGATTGATACGTCCTTGCCGAGGTAGTCGCGCATCTCAGCCTCGGCCCGCTCCTCGGCGGCGTAGCGCTCCGGGTTGACCTCCAGCAGTCGCGCCCATTGCGCCTGCCCGCCCCGCACGCAGGCGCCGCCGCAGTTGTTGTGGGCGAACCCTTGGGCGTACATCCGGGGTGGCTCGATGCCGCGCGCCCTGGCCTGCTCGATCAGGTGGCGCTTCTCGACGTAGGGCGGCGAGCACAGCGGTGCGGCGACCGACCACTGCCCGTACCCGCGCCGGATGGCCGGCAGGCGGTGGGTCTCGGTCCAGTCGATGCCGACATACACGGTAGTGGCGGCCGGGTCGGTGTTGGCCTCCAGCCATTCCCGGCACGGCACCTGCTTGAGCTTGTGCGAGCACGGCGCGATCCGGGTGTTGCCGATGTGCCGCACGTCGCGGAAGAGCTGCCACGGTGTGCGCCCGTCGGCCACCACGGTGATCGGCACGCCGATGTCGCGGGCCACGTCCTCGTTGAATCGGTACAGGTCCGGGTCTTCGACCTTGGTGTCCGCGAACAGCAGCACGAGATCATCGGTGCCGTGTTCGTCGGCGACCCGGCGCGCGGCGGCCCAGCTCGTGATGCCGCCGGAGTACATGACGACGTGGCGCACGGTGGGCACAACGATCAACTCACCGGCTCGGCGACGGGCTGACCGACGGGGTCACGGTCGGCGGGCCGGGATCGGTGGCGATGCGCTGGTAGACGCAATCGCGCAGCTTGTTGTCGAAGTCGGGGCCGGATTCACCGGGGTACAGGCGCGAGCACTCCCCCAGCGCGATCTGGGCACGCAGGATCGCGGCGATCGCGCTGCCGGTGCGGGCCGCGCCCTGCCGGTAGCAGGTGCCGGTCGCGGTGGTGCAGTCGGCGATGCGGGCGTTGGTTTCGCGGGTCTGGCTGGCGATGGTGTTGTTCTGCCCGGCGACGATCAGCACGGCGATCATGCAGACGGTCAGCACGCAGAGCAGGCCGAACATGACCATGGTGGCCTTGCGGCGGGCCAGCTCGGCGGCCGACACGTCGCCGCGTAGCCGCTGCGCGTCGCGGTGGATCTCTGCCAGGAACTCGCCGAGGGTCGGCGGCACCGGCACGTTGGGGTCGGTCATGGGTTGGGCTCCCGTGGCGGCGGAAAGGTTTGCTCGTGCTTGTCGTCGTCGGTCTTGATGTCGGCCGACAGCCGCCGGACCTCGGCCACCGCGCGTTCCAGCATCTCGACGATGACCATCACGCGGGTTTCGATGTCGGCTCCCGAAGCGGGCACTTACAGCACCTCCGGGTCGATGGGCGCGGCACGGCGACGGGCGACCTCGGCACGCACCTCGCGCTCGCGCTGCATGGCGTTGAGCAGCCGGCCGGATTCCTCGGCGGCGTTGGTGGCACTGTTCAGCGCCGGGATGACCCGGTCGACGATGAGCGCGTTGAGCCGCTTGTTGTCGTCTTCGAGCCGGTCGGCGCGCTCGCGCTCGCGCTGCACGGTGCCTTTGGCGAACCAGATGCCGCCGGCGGCGATGAGCCCGACCGCGCCGTACTGGGCGAGCGCGCCGAGGTCGACCCCTTCGCTGGCTACCGCGTACGCAGGCCACAGCGCGGCTACGACCACGGGCGGTCCGCGAAGGTGTCGATGGCGAGCAGGCCGGGGCCGTGGTTTTCCACGGTGACCTTGTCGCCGGCCGCGCCGTCCAGCGGAAACGACCAGTGGGCGCCGGTGTCGCTGACCTGCACCTGCGCGTCGGTCCAGGACTTGCCGCCCACGAACCGGGCCACCCGCACGTCGCAGTCGCCGAACGCGGCGGACAGGCACAGCCAGCCCTTGCCGCCGACCACGGCGTGCGAGGTGAACAGGGCGCGCTCGCCGGGTGGAAGTTCTACGTGCACGTCGTCGTCCTCTCCGGGCGCGCTGGTGGATGCCGGCGTCGTTGCGTTTATGGCGGTTACGGCGCCGGGGTGGATCAGCGCCTTGAACTCGTCGAGCGAGCCGCGGAAGGCGTTGGCGTCGACCGTGGGCTGGCGTCCGACCGTGGTCTTGGAGCCGAATTGCAGGACGTGCGGCGTGATGCCGCCGTAACCGGCCCAGCGCCCACTGGTGTCGCCGGGATAGGCGCTGCGGTAGTGCGCGCTCGGGTTGGTGCCGTAGTTGGAGGCGACCACCGGGCAGGTGATGCCGCGCAGGCTGGCGTAGACCCACTTCGGGCAGTAGGCCAGCGGCTGGTGGTGGGGCAGCCGCGTGACGAAGTGCGCGGTGGCGGCGTTGATGGTGGCGAGGCTGGGCGCGCCGCCGTTGTAGGCGAACGGCTCGCAGTCCCACATCCACTCGAACGGCTCGGTCGCCGCCCATGGTGCGGCGGCGAGCACGGTGTCGATGAACCAGTCGACCTGCTCGACCACGTTGGTGTTCCACAGCACGTGGTACGCGCCGAGGATCGGGATGCCGGCGGTCCGGCCGCGCCGCATCGCCTGGGCGAAGTACGGGTCGCGGTAATGCTTCGGCCCGTCCGTGGCCTTGTGGATGAACACGTCCACGCCGTCGCGGCGCATCGCCGCGAGGTCCATGCCGCCGCGCTGCCAATCGTGGTTTGAGCAATCAACCTTGTAGATGGTCACGCGGGCTGGCCTCCGTTCAGCGTCGGTTCAGGTCGCGGACGGAGTTGGACAGGAACTTGAGCATGTTGGGGCGCAGCCGGCCGACGGTCAGCGTGACGGTTTCCCGGTCGGACGAGTCGAGTTCGATGGCGATCGAGGTGACCCGCAGCTTGTCGTTGACTTGCAGCCGGCCGGACGTGATGGACACGTGCACGATGTCGCCGAGCCCGATCAGCGCCGGGTCCCACACGCCGGGCGCGAGGGTGATGTCGTAGACGGGCTGGAGCCGGGCGTACTGGTCGTAGACGGTCGCGCCGAACTGGAGCAGGGTGTCCGGGGTGAGCACGTTGGGGTTGCCCTCGCTCTTTTCCCAGCGGCCTTCCGGGCGGCGGAGCAGGTCGGCTTCCTCGGGGCTGCCGGCGGCCGGGATGATGATCGGGTTCTTGGTCAACTCGTTGCCGCCGGATACCCGCACCAGGTTGGCGTAGTCCTGTACCAGGTCGAGGGTGCGGTTGACCTGTTGGATCGCCCCGCCGTAACCGGCGGCGAAGTCCAGGCGCACCCCGTTGTCCGCGCCGCGCATCGAGTAGTACAGGTTGACCCGCTTGGCCGGGTCGATGTCGATGTCGAAGCCGGGCAGGTTGACCATGAGCACGTCGAGTTGGGTGTCGTTGTCGTGCTGGCTGGCCACGATCGACACCGGGCCGGGCGCGCCGATCCGCTTGATCGCTGCCCAGACGGTGTCGCCGTCGGGCACCTGGTAGCCGGGTGAGTAGATCGGCGTGCTGACCGGCCAGATCCCCTTGGTCAGGCCGAGCGCCCCGCCGGGCAGGCCCTGGGTGTCGCTGATCAGCGTCCAGACGATGTCGGAGAGCATCGTGCCGTCGGGGAACGACTTGTAGCCCGAGCTGGCCAGTGGTCCGGACGTGTCCTGGTAGACCAGGCGCCGGTCGAGCAGTCCGCGGTAGTCGACGCACCGGCAGGAGACGGTGTGCGTGTTGGCGTCGATGCGGTCGTCGGCGGCGGCGAGCCGGCAGAGCACCATGTCGACGCCGTTGCGGCGCCAGAGCACGTCGGTGACGCCCTCACCGATCTGGGTGGCGTCGAACCGGCCGGTGAGCGGGTCGGGGTAGCCGGTCAGTTGGAACTCGATGGTGGACGGCTCGGTGAGGTTGAGGGTGATTTTCCGGCCGGACGCCTGGGCCAGCTCGTAGTTCACGCCGGTGCGCCACGGCCCGACGACGAGTGCCTGGGTGGGTGCGGCCGGCAGGTCGGCCACCGCCGGGCCGGACCAGATCGGCGGCGGAGGTGGTGGTGGCGGCGCGGGCACGTTGACGCTGTCGATCGACATCGCGCCGTACATGCCGAACCCGGCGTTGGATAGATCGATCGGCAGGGTCGACGTGACGGCGGTCGTCCACACGCGACCGTCTGGTGAGTTGTCGAAGTAGAAGATGCCGGCCGCGTCCTGCCGGAAGCGCACCCACGGCTGGTACGGGACCTCGTTGTACACGAGGACGCCGTCCACTTGGGATCGCCACCAGACCTGCTGGAAGGCGGATCGGTCACCGCTGCCGGTGCCGAACAGCCAGCCGACGTACGGCCCGGTGTTTTCGTTGGGGCGGATGTAAATCTCGTGATCGCCGCCGGCCGACTCGTAGTCGACGGCGCCCACGTGCAGCGTGAGCGCCGAGTCGGTCAGGTCGTAGGTGGTCTGCGAGTAGACCGCGCCGAAGACCGGAATGTCGAGCGTGCCGGTGCCCTGGGTGCCGCCGTCGGTCCAGAGCGTCGAGTCGATGGACGTGCCGCTGAAGTCGTCGACCAGGGTCGCGAACTTGGCCGGGGCGCGCAGCCCGAGCACCTGGGCGATCGACGTGACCGGCGCGGCGAAAGTCCACTGTGGCGCGGTGACCGTTCCGGCGTTCACGTTGCGCCAGACGACGGCGGTCGTGCCGCCGTTGGCCGCGCCGGTGTAGAGGGTCGTCCACTGGGCCGGGTCCGGGCTGGTGACCGGCGTGGCCGACGAGTTCCACCACATCGCGACGATAGCGGCCGACCCGTCTTCGGTCGGTTCGATCGAGCCAGCCGACGGCGGGGTGGCCGTCGTGTCGCTCTGCCCGGAGTTGGCGAGCCACGCGTGCAGCGGGTCGCGGGCGCCGGTCCAGACCGTGACGTCGACCCGCGCGTTGGCGCTGTATCCGAAGGAGACGGTCAGCGTCGCGTTGCTCAGCCCGAGCTGCCCGATCCAGGTCGTCCACACCATCATGCCGGCGGGGCTGGGCGCGTTCGTGTTGAGGAGGTAGTTCGGGGCGAGCGGGTACGTGGTGTACCACGGTCCGCCGTCAACCAGTTGGATGTTGGTGACGCCGTTGTTGTACGCGCCGCCGAGCGCGGTCGAGGTCGTGATGACCCAGAGCGTCGCACCGGGTGGCGCGTAGATGCCGTGCACGACGGCCGACGTGGCGTTGCTCGCGGTCGCCGTATAGATCGGCGGGTGGGACGCGACGGTCACTAGCTCGCCCGGTACATCCGCCGGTACGCGGAGAACCGCAACCCGGTCATGGTGACGCCGGTGTTGCCGGCCAGCGAGTACGGCTCCACGTAGTACCCGGCGCCGGGGATGATCTTCACGCCGAGCGCGGTGGCGGTCAGGATGTTGCCGTTGGGGATCGCGTCGCCCTTGTTCTGTGCGAGCAGCGTGCCGGTGATGCCGTTGACGCCGATGCCGATCTCGCCCCAGGTGGTGACGCCGCTGAACACGGCGCTGACTTGCAGGTCCCAGATGCCGGGGTGGCGTAGGAAGATCTGCGTGCCGCCCGAGTTGAGCGTGGTCAGGTGCCACGGGTCGTCGTCTTCGGCGATGAAGTGGATGCCGTCGCGGTCGGCCTCGCCCGATCCGTTGGGCACGGCCAGGCTGGTCGAGCGGGACAGGGTGACCCCGCACTGGTGTCCGCACGGGTCGCGCAGGTCGGTGATGGTGTAGCCGGACGACTGACCGGGGTTGACCTTGACCTGGGCGAGCGAGATGGCGTTCATGTTGGCCGCACTGGGCATGCCGGACCCGGTGTCGAGCATGAGCCGGTAGCACCAGGCGCTGTCGGACACGCCCATCGCGAGCTGCTGGTCGTCGACCTGGGCGATCAGCCGGTGAAACAGCGACGTGCCGCCGCCGTTGGCCGGGATCGGCACGTCGACCGGCCCGGACGCGGCGAACACGTACCGCTCCTGGGCGGACGCCCCGGCAATGCCGGTGGGGGCAGTGACGCCGACGCCGGCCGAGACGGTGACCGTGTTGGCCGACGTGGTGGTGACGTTGAAGTCGTCCGGGTTGGCCACACCCGCCGACGGGCAGGCCGGCGCGATCAGCGTGCGCAGGTCACCGACCGACCAGTTGTAGGCCGTGGTGCCGGCCGGCGCCTGCATCCACACGGCGTAGTCGCGCATGTTGGCCTGGTCGTTCGAGTACACAAAGGTGTCGGCCACGGCGACCCTTTCGGACGGTGGAGGCGGTGGTGGGCAGCGGGGCTAGAAGAAGCGCGGGCTGTGCTGGACGACCAACTGCCCGCTGGCCCCGTCGTCGCCGCTGGCGAACGCGAGGGTGGTCGTGCCGGGCTCGAGCAGGAACCACCGCGACACCGACCAGTCGACGCGGTTGTAGAGGCTCTGCGCCGGGTCGCCGTCGAGCAGGACGGTGCGGCGGGCCACGTCGATGACCACGGAGTGCCCGTCCGGCACGGTGTAGTTGCCGAAGGCGATCCGCACGCCGGTGGTGTAGTTGATGATCTGCGGCGACGCGCACGGCCCGGTGATGGTGAACACCGGCGCGGCCGGCGCGCTGCCCACGTTGGTGATGGTGAGCAGGTTGCCGCCGTCGCCCGCGGCGAGGCTGAGCGCCGGGCTGCCCGCGTCGCCGGGGGCCAGGTACAGCGCCGCGCTGCCGGCGTCGCCGGGGTCGAGCGAGAACCCGGCCCCGGTCTGCGGGTACGCCGGCCCGGTGACGACCGGCTCCAGCGCCTCGAACAGCCCGGTCGGCGCGGCGAACGCCAGCGACACCTCCAGATAGGACGTGTTCTTGCTGCCCACCGTGCAGGTCATCGGCGTGGCCCGCAGTTGGATGCGGCGCTGCTGCTCCCAGCCGTCGCACTGCGCGTACAGCCAGGGCCGCCGCGCCGGCTGGCAGATCGCGCGCAGCGTGTCCAGGTGCTGGTGGCGGGTGCCGGCGTCGTCGTTCCACACGGTCAGCGCGAGCTGTACCTGCCGCGAGCCGGTCAGGCTGGACAGGTCGACGGTGCCGGACACCCCGGTCGCGTCGGTGACCACCTCGCGGATCGTCGGCGAGCCGAAGTCGTAGCTCTTGCACTTGTACGGGCTGTCGTAGTTCATCCCGGCGGCGGCGAACCGGACCTCGGCGGCCCCGTCCACGAGGGAGAGCGTGGTACCCACTCAGAACCTCCGGGTCAGGTGCGGGATGACCGCGTCGGCGACCCTGCGGCCATCCAGGTTGAGGTGGGCCGGGCGGGTGGACAGCGCCTGCGCGAGCCGGTTGATCGTCCAGTCGTCGAGGCGCATCTCGCCGCCGTTGCTGCTGACCGCCTCGGCGTGCTTGACGTAGGCGCGGGACTCGGTCGGGGTCAGCACCGCCTCGGGCGAGCCGGTCGCGTTGTACCCGAAGTCTTTGAGCCAGCCGCCCGCGTCGTAGCCGTGCCCGTGGCCGAGTACCCCGAGCACGTCACCGTGGTAGCGGTGCTTGACGTAGTTGAGCGCGGCGAGCAGGTTGTCGTAGCCGTTGTAGATGTTGCCGTGGCCGGGGAAGGCGTACTGCAAGAACGTCGGCGGCGTGGTCTGCATCAGGCCACGGGCCAGGTTGTTGGGCCAGTTGACGTCGTGCACCTTCTGGATCGCCAGCTCGTTGCCGCTGGACTCGGTGACGATCTGGCGCAGCACCGCGTTGACGTAGTCGTTGCTGGCCGGGAATCCGTTGTCCCGCAGCGCCTGCTCGACGGTGGCCCGCCACCGGTTCACGCCGGTGCCGGCCGCCTTGCCGGGGTCGCCACCCCCGGCGATGCCCGAGTTGACCCGGGCCGCGCTGGTCAGGATCTGCTTGATGATCCCGCCCCACAGCCCGCCGACGGTGACGTTGGCCGCCTTGGGTGCCGCCGTGCCGCCGCCGGGGACGCTGACGAACTTGTCGCCGAGCTGCGGCAGGTACATGACGTTGGGGAAGCTGAGCACGTTCGACGTGTGCGGGCCGATGAGGATGCCGTCGCGGGAGTTGGCCGCCTCGAAGTTCAGCCCGCCGAGGTTACCCATCGTGTGCCCGGCGTTGAACCCGACGGTGAACGTGCCGGTGCCCGGCTTGAACCCGTGCGCGGTCAGGAACGCCCGCTCGTTGCCGGTGACGAAGTACCGCTTGTAGTCGGCGTTGCCGGTCAGCCGCGCCCACACCTCGCCGACCAGCGACGAGCAGTCGTAGGCGGTCGGCCCGTTGGCGCCCATCACGTAGGGCAGCGGGTCGACGGTGCCCTTGAGCCAGTTCTGCACCGCCGCGACGGACGAGCCGCCGGCCGCCGAGGACAACACGCCGGCCGAGCCCATCAGGGCGTTGATGTTCTGCTGGATCGGCTCCCACCAGGTGTCGATCGGCTTGTTCAGCGGCAGCACGAACCCGCCGCCCGAGTAGAACCGGTCGGCGTTGATGGCCTCCAGTGCCATGCGGTGCTTGCGGGTGGACTTCGCGTTGACCACGAACTCTTCGGCGTTGAGCATCGCCGGGATGTTGTCGGCCGCGTCGTGCGGCGACCAGCCGCCGACCAGGCCGCCGGCCGCCTTGAACTGGACGGGACCCTTGTGCTGCGGCACTGGGCCGAACGGCACTGTCTCACCAGTCGACGGTGGCGTCCACTGCACAACGTCGATGCCGTACAGCTTCGCGAGCTGCGCCAGCCCTTGGTACTGCTGGTAGATGTGATCGAGGCTGATCTTCGCAGAGCCGTTGTCGGTGATCTGCAAGTTAAATTGGTGGTCGAGCAGCTTCGAGTTTTCGTAGAGAGCCTTGGCCGCATCCTTGGTCAGGTTCAGGTGACCCAGAAGATCACCGAGGGCCTTCCCCTGCTTGTCAAACGCGGTGTTCGCGTCGTCAACCGCCCGCCGGGCCAGCTCGTTCTGGTGCCGGCTGCTTTCCAGCGTGTTGGCGTAGTTTTCGTGGGCCAGCTTGAGGTTGCGCTGCTGTTCCAGTTCGTTGCGGCGCGACTCGGCAAGGCTGTGCTTAGCGTCGACCACGTCGGGCGTGCCCTCGACGCCCTGCTTCTGCGCGAGTGCGAGCTTGTCGCGCAGGGCCGGCGCGTCGGCCTGAAAGTCGGCGAGCGCGTTGCGGGCCTCGTCGAGGCTGACCACCGCCTGGCGACGGGCCAGCGCCTCGGCGGGCAGGCCGCGGGTCTGTACCTCGGCCAGTTGCGCCTCGACGAGCCGGATCTTCAGCTCTTCCTCGTTGTCGCCGATGTCGCGAACCTGCCGCTGCAAATCCTTGAGGTTCTGGATCGCGTCTTTGCGGGCCTGGGTCAGCGACTTCTGCGCCTGCTCGGTGGCGTAGTGCGCCTCGGCCAGACCGTGCTCGGCCTCGGTGACACCGTGCAGCGCGTTCTCGTTGGCCTGTGCGGTGGACTGCGCGGTCTGCGCCGCGCTGTACCGGGCGTCGTCCGCGCTGCGCTGCGCGCTGAGGTAACTGGCGTACGCGTCGGCGACCGTGTTGACGGTCTTGACCTCGGGGCTGAACTCGTCGCCGAGCTGGCTCTGGAAGTTGGAGAAGACCGTGTTGTTGGCGGTGATCGCGTCGGTGACCTTCTTCCACGACACCGCGTTCTGGTCAAGCGCCGGGGTCAACGCGTCCATCGCGGCCTTGACAGCCTCGGCGGCGGCCTTGTCGTCGGTCAGCGCGTCGGCGGCGGCGTCGAAGTCCTTTTCGTTGAAGTACTTCTTGACGGCGAGAATCGGCGACAGGGCCGCCAGTCCGGTGGGAGTCTTGTCGGCTGCACCCTGCTTCGTGCGGATCGCGTCGATCTGCGCCTGGATCGCCTCGGGGCTGCCGCTGGCGATGGCCTGCACGACGCTGGGCAGTTCCACCCCGTACTTATGGGAGTGCAGGGCCAGGTCACGCAGCGCCGAGTCGCCGGCCGCCAACTGGCTCACAAACTCCTGCGAGATCTGGCCGGTGGACTTGTAGCTGTCGGCAAGTTGCTTGAGCGACGACGCGAGGGTGTCCGAGGTCTGCTTCTGTGCGGACATGGCACCGGTGACGCTGCCGACGGCCGCGCCAACCGCGGCGCCACCAGCCGCTGCAACCGGGCTGCCAAACATGCCGACACCGGCACCGACACCGGCGCCGGACAGCGCGCCGCCGAGGATCGGGTGACCCGCATTGGCCAGCGCGCTACCACCAGCGGTGGCCGCCAGCGAAGCGCCGAGAATGACGCCGGTACCCAGTCGACTATTCGCCAGCGCGCCCATGCGGCCGAAGAAACCAGGCTGAGCTTGCGGGCCAGCCGGCCCGGTGTACATGCCGAAGCCGACACTGCTGGCGGAGGTAGTGGCGTTGTAGCCTTTCGCGGCGGCGGTGGCCTCGGCCCACATGGTCTTGACGCCAATAGCCGCCGCCCGAACCCGCGCCCCGAACACGGTGTACGCGGCGGCGATGGTGAGGATGCCGGCCGCGAAGCCGGGATTGCCCATCTGTGACAGCCCACCCACCAGGGAGGTGACGCCGTCCACAACATCGCCGACGACCGACAGCACCGGGTGAAGCACCGCGTACAGGTCGGTGAACGCCTTGACCAACTTGCCGATGTCGACCACCGCGGCGTCGATGAAGTCGAGGAGTCCCTTGAGGAACCCGACACCCTTCGGGTCGGTCAGGTCGGCGACCAGCGTGCCGAACGCCTTGCCGATCGCCGGCCCCTTCTTGGCGATGGCGTCGATGTACTGTGCCGCGTTGCGCGCCGCGGTGGCCATGCCGGGCAGGGCCGCCTGGGCGAACCCGGCCAGCCCCTGCTCGATCTTGGGAAGTGTCTTGCCGAGCGGCGTGAGTACGTCGGCGATCTTCGGCTTGAGCGCCGCGAAGTCGATGCCGATCTGCGGGATGACCAGCGCCAGCTCGTCGGCAAACGGCCGGGCCGCGCCTTGCAGGGTCTGGCCCATGTCGGCGGCGAGGCTGGTCGCGGCAGCCTTGACCCGGTAGTCCTTGGCCGCGATGACGATGCCGGTGGCGATGCCACCGACGCCGAAGCCGAGCGCGACCGCAGAACTGATCGCGGCGCCAATGAGCGGCGCCCCGGCGGTGATGCCGATGGCGATGGTGCGGGCCGCGTGCGGGCCGACGCCGCCGATGCCGGGCAGCACGTTCAGGTACTCGGCGAACTTCCGGAAGCCCTGGGTGCGCTCGTTCTGCTCGCGCTTAGCGTTTTCCCGGTACGCCTGCGCCTCGGCCTTGCCGAGGACCTCGCGCTGCTTGCGGGCCTTCTCTGCGGCGGCATCCGCGTCGTCGGCGGCCTTCTTGTTGCGACGGTCGTTCTCGGCGTGCGCGGCGCGCTCGGCCTTTTCGATGTCCTGTTGCAGCTTCTGGGCGTCGGCGACCTTCTTAGCCGTGCGCTGCCGATCTTCGTTGTACGCCTGCTCTTCTAGGCGGCCCATCTTGGCGCGCTGCGCCTGCGCGCGGCGGTAGTCCTCGGCGTACGCGGCCACCTCGGCGTCGGCACGCTTCTTGGTCGCCGCGACCGACGCCGCCGTCGCGGCGGCCTCCCGGCGCGCCTTTTCCCGGTATGCCTCAGCCTCGGCCGACCCCATCTGCTTCTGGGCGGCCCGCTGCGCTGCGAGCAGATCGGTGACCTGTTGCCGCAACATGCGTTGCTGCACCGGCGATATGAAATCGCCTTCGGCCTCGACCTTAGCCTTGACGGTGACCTTCTCGGAGGACAGCGCCTTGAGCTTGGCCTTGGCCGGCGCGGTGTCCACATCGGCCTTGACCTTGGCGGTGGTCTTGCCGGCCTCGTCCGCCGCGGCCCTGACCTTGGCGACCACGGCTGCGGTGTCCGCCTCGACGGTGACCTTGACCTTGGTGCCGGCGGTGGCTTCCTTGAGTCCGGCGGTCAGCTCCTCCTTGAACCTGGAGAAGTCCGGCTTGATGGCGATGAGTGCTTCTTCGATGACAGTCGCCATCAGCTCACCTCCACGAGGCCATCGCCCATTGCGGCGCCGAGATTGCGGATGCTCAGGTCCTGTTCGTAGTCCTCATCGAGCAGCAGACGCGTCTCGGTGATTTGCTCGCCTTCGGGCGTGAAGTCGACGCGGGCAGCGAGGTCGAGGCGCTGCTTGCGCATCTCGTCGACCACGGCTTCCTCCATGACGAGGAATGCCTGGCGGGCGCTGAGTTTGGAGAACTGCATGAGCGCGCGTTCAACCGCGCCCCAGTACGCGGCGGCGCGGGACAGGATCAGCCGGCGCCGCTCGGCGGTTTTGCCGGTGTAGCGTTCCAGCAGCCAGCGCACCAGTTCGCTGATCTGCCGGGTGTCGATACCGGCTAGCTGGCCTTCGGGTTCAGCGACACCACATTGGACGGCTGACTGTCGGTGCTGACCGGCTTGTCCTTCTCGCCCTTGCCGGTGTAGATGCCCAGCAGCCAGTCCAGGATTTTTCCCACCTGCTCCGAGGCCAGGATCTGCTCATCGTCGTCGCCGTCGTAGTCGATGGCCGCGACGAACCGCTCCCGGTCGGCCGGAACCAGTACCATCCGGAAGAAGTCCTTGGTGGACTCGATGCCGTCGGTGTCTTCGCCGAGCGACATCAGGTACTTGTTCATCTTCTGCCACGGCACGCGCTTGCGGCCGGTGTAGGTCTGGCCGCCGACGGTGAACGTGACCTCGCCACGCTGCTCGGCCAGCCAGCTATCAAAATCTTTATAGCTCAACGAACATGCCCCTTTTGCTATGTGCCTGATAAGCCTCACGGCGGCGGTTCAGGCGGGGCTATTTGTTACGCGCGGCCCCGCCAGGCGCGCGGTGGATTCACCGGATCAGGTCTCGTCCGGGTTGAGCGTGTCCGAGCCCATGATCTTGAGGATCTTGGAGCCGTCGGTCGGCTTCTCCAGCGAGAACGAGCACACGATGAGCTGCTTCTGCGTGCCCTTCTTGTTGTCGATGTTGAGCGACCCGCCATTGAGGACGCGCCGGAAGATGAAGCGCAGGTCGTTGTTGGTCGGGTCGGGGCTCGCGTCCCAGCCGAGCATCACCCGCTGCTCGGTGCCCAGGTCCGGCGGCTCGAATGTCCAAGAGGTGCCGTCCCCGAGAATCACGCCGCCGTTGAAGGCGATCTGAAGATTGCGGTAGGTCATTTCCGCCAGCGACACGTCCACCTTGGCCTCGCGGGAGGTGGGCGTGTAGGCGATCGGCTCCAGCTCCTCGGCGACCTCGACCTTGTCGATGGTGGTCGAGTAAGTGAAGGTGCTACCTGCGTCGGTGTAGCCGAGCGGCACCCAGCCGACCGTGGCCGGGGCGACCGGCGCGGGCCAAGCGTCGGTCTCCGTGGTCGGCTCGGGCGTGCCGAGCGGCGCGATGTAGAGCAGGCCGGGCTTACCGAAGCGCACCGCAGCCGAGTGGAAGTTCGCCATGGTCTTTTCCTCCGGACCTTGGGCATGGAAAAGCCCCCGGAACCTGCTTCCGGGGGCGAGGGGTTCAGCCGCGGTTAGACGGCGCGTACAACCATTCGTGCATCCACGATGTATCGCGGAGTGTCGCTGACGGGATCAGGAAGCCACAGCACATTGATGACTTCGGCCGCGTCGAGACGCCCGACCGGTGTGACCACCGCGTCGAGGTAGGCAAGAGATTCGATTTCACTGACCAGCGCGGCGGTGATGGCTTTCGCCTGCGGGCGCTGGCTGGCGTAAATGTCGAAGCTGATCCGGGCTTCGTCGGCCGGCACATCGCTGCCGGCCTGCGGCGAGCCGCCGACCCGCGAGAGGATCACGCTGGGCAGCGGCGTGCCCTTCGGCATCGCCATGTAGATCTTGTTGCTGACCAGGGGCGCGACGGACGTGGTGAGCAGCCAGCTCTTGACCACATCCTCGGCGTCCACATAGACCCGTGGCAGCGTCATGACCGCAGCTTTCTGACGGCTTCGATGGCGGGCCGGACGTGGGCGCGCTGGCCGACCCGTTCGCCCTCGACCTCGCCGTACTGGTTGGCGATGGCGTGGCCGAATTCGACGTAGGACCAGAACGGCGACGACGGGTTGCCGATGGCCGCGCCGTTCTCGAACTCCTGCGCCTGGTAGCCGGCGGCAAGCCGGCCCGAGCTGCCAGCGAACTTCTTGGCGGCGATCTTCCTGGTCTCGTCGACCACGTGCTCGGCGACGACCAGGCAGTGCCGCTTCGCGGCCTCGCCGAAGTGCTCTTCGGGTTCGCCGATCACGGCAGACCCTCCACCAGACGCAATTGGCCGGTCACGTACTTCATGCCGAGTACGGTGCGGTGATCGACCCACACCACCCGGTAGACGGTGCCGTCCGCGGTGTCGCGTACCCACGAGGTGTGGGTCAGCGGCACCTCGTCGCATTTGAACCGGCGGTACACGCTGGACTGTTCACCGCCCTGCATGATCTCCGCGCCGCTGACTGCCCGGCTGAGCACGGCGCGCACGTTCGACGAGCTGACGGTGCGGGTGGCCTCGGTGTCGTCGCCGTAGGGTTCGTCGTCGCTCTGCGCGACATCAAGGTCGAGGACGTCGATCAGGTGGGTGTGAAACGGGATCGGCATCGACGTCGGCCCCTCTCGCTAGAGCGGCCGAACCACCAGGCCGGCGTTGGGACGGATGACGTAGCGGCTGGACGGGGCTGCATGCGGGCGGATCACGTAGCCGGTACGGGGACGAACCACGTGGCGGGTCAGCACCCGCAGCGGCGGGGCGATGTCGGATTCGATGGCCGTACCGAGGTTGACCGCGCGCACGCGGCTAACCGGGAAAGCGGTGTCGGTCTCGACCGCGACGCCGGGGACAATCAGGCTCAGCCGTACCGGGTGGGCGGTGTCCGTCTCGACCGCGGTGCCGAGGCGCACCGTACGGGTACGGGTGACCGGCTGCGCGGCGTCGGTCTCGGTCGCAGCCAGTGGGCTGACGGTCTTGACCGGCCGTACCGGGTTGGCGTGCCCGGTCTCGACCGCGGCACCGACGGTCAAAGCGCTGAGCGCGCCGTGCGAGGCCAGAGCCGTCGAAGCCGCCGCGGTGGCCGTGCCGATGGCGCGCCGCCTACCGGCCGCGGTCGAGGTGATAGTGATCGACGAGCTGGCGCCGGCTCCAAAGGAGTGGCGACGACCGGCCGCCGCCACCATCAGCGTGACCGTGATGCCGTCCGCGGGACCGGGCTCGGATGCCCCGCCGTGGCTGGCGATCCGGCTGGCGGCCGTGGTGGCGGCGGTGCCGGCGGCCACCTTCTGGAACGTGGCGTGCCCGGACGCGGCCAGGTAAACGGTCACCGGGATGGTGTCGAACAAGGCGCCGCCGGCAGCGGCGCCAGTCGAATCGATCGCCACCGAAGTCGGCACGTCGGCCGTACCCGTCCGGTCAGTGGCGCCCGGCGCGTCGATCGAACCGGCACCGGGCAGGTCCGCAGCGGTGCCGATGCGGCCGGTGAAGCCAGGCAGGCCGATCAGTGCGAACGCCGACACCGCGTACGGCGCGCCGGTGGCCTTGGCGCCGGTCCCACTGCCGGTACCGGCGCCGCCCGCGTCGGCGCTGCCGGCGTCGGACTTGGCGCCCTGCGCGGCGGCCAGGGCGAGGTCGGCCACGTCGGCGCTGCCGGTGCGGCCCTGGGTGCCCTGCGCATCCAGGGTGGCGGTTGCCGGCGCGTCAGCGCTGCCATCAACCGTCTTGCCGCCGGCAGCCTGGGCACTCGATGTGCTCGCCGCGGCGGCGGGGCCGGTGTGCTCGCCACCACCCTCGGCGGCGAGGTCGGCGGCGCCAAGCAGGTCGACGCCGCCGCCGGTCGGCGCGGTCTGATTGTCGACGCTGCCGGTCGCCGGCAGGTCGGCGGTGCCGTTTCCGGTGTGCGCGCCGGCACCGTCGGCGCTGGCGGTGGTGACCGTGGCGGCGGTGCCGGCGACGGTCTTGGTCCCCGTCGAGGCCGTGCTGGCGCTGGCCGGCTCGTCGACCCCACCGGTCCGACCCACCGTCGAGGTGGAACCGATGCTCGCCGCGGCCGTGGCGGCACCAGCGCCGCTGTGCCCACCCGCGCCGGCCTGCCCGGCGATGACGTCGGCGCCGCTGACCTGCCCGCTGCCCACCCCACGGTGCACGCCGGGGTTGACGATGGTCGCGGTGGCCGCGACGTTGACCGCGCCGCCGCGCGGGCCGTGCACGCCGGTGTCGTCGACCGCGCTGGTGGCCGGGAAGTCGAATGCACCCTCGCCGGCCTTGCCGCCCGTGTCGCCAAGCGTGTTGGACGTGGTGGCGACGGCGGCGGTGCCGGTGGCGTACCGACCGGCGACCAGCGCGAGGCTGCTCGTGTTGGTGGTGCCAGCCTGGCCGGCGGCGGTCTTGCTGCCCGTGTCGGCGAGCGTCGTGCTGGCCGGCAGGTCGGCGGTGCCGCTGTAGGCGGCGGCCGACGGCGCGCCGAACAGGTCCGGGTCGACCAGCGCGTCCTGCGGCGCGTAGACCGACAGGTCGTTGAGGGCGCGGACCTCGGCGACGGTGAGCAGGCTCGGTGCCGGAGCGGCCATGCGGTAGACGCCCCTCCCCGGTAGCGGTGGTCCGGCCGGTCAGCCTGGAACGCGCGGATCAGGCTTGGAACGCGCGGATCAGGCCGTGCACCTGACGGTTTGCGCCGACGCCGCTGGCGTTATGGACGACATACAGGCACGGGTCGGGGCCGGCGTTGACGATGCTCGACCAGCCCTGCATGGTGGCCGCCTCGGCGATCGGCGCAAGGCCCGGCACCAGGCAGCGGGCCAAGATGAGGTTGATCGTGCCGGTGCTGCCGGCGTGGGTGAAGCTGGCGACGGCCTGAATGCCCGTGTCACCGGACGCCAGCGGCAATTGCAGGGTGGGCACGCCGCCGGCAGTCATGTAGCTGGCACCGGTGCTCGTCGCACCGACCCGGCCGGTGGTGCCGGCCTGGTTCGTGTAGGACGCCAGTTGCACCGACGTGAAGCTCATGCCGCCCGTGGTGGTGACGAACGCGCACACCGTCGAGTAGTCAGTGACCCGCGCGGGCAGGAGCATCCCGAGGCTGCTCGTCGTGGTGTTGCCGGCGACGGTGCGGTGGCAGAGCCGGTCCCACAGCGAGATCTCGCCGCCGCTGTCGCCGTTGGCGGCGGTCCACGTGGCGATGTACCAGTTCTTGCCGGCAGCGGCGGTGGCCAGCGGGATCGCGCCCGTGGTGACGTTGGTGCAAATGGTCGCGGTGGATGGCACCGTGCCGGGTGGCGGGCTGCCGTGGTAGCCCCAGGCGTCCTGGCGGGCCGGCTCGACGAGCGCCGCGTTGGAGCCCGAGCGTTTCACGACGGCGTACGTAACGCCGCCAGCCAGGCCGGCGATCAGTGCGTCACGGTTGGCTATCGACATGCGCCGTCACCCCTGACAGACCGCGACCTGGCCGACCTCACCGAAACCGCCGTCAAGCATGCCGGCAAGCATCAGGCAGGGGTCTGCGCCGAGGTCGTAGAGGCCACCGGTGGCCAGGGTGATCTGGTCGCCGGAACTGACGCCGCTGCTGATGACCGCACTAAGCGCGGCCACCGGGCGCATCAGTACCACCGAGAAGTCCCCGGCGGTGCCGGTCGACCCGGACAGGGTCAGGGTCTCCACGCTGGTCACGCCGAGATCACCGGCTTGCAGGTCGCACGGCCCGTACAGGCTGCCGGCCATTTGGTTGTTGATGGTGGTGTTGTTCCACAACTTGGCCGTGCGCCCGGACACGCCGGCCTCGTTGGTGTACGAGATGGACACCGTACGGGAGGTCGACCCGACCGGAGTGTTGATCTCCAGGAATATCTGCACCTGCGTCTTGTCGCTCACGCGCGACGGCAGGCTCAGCCCGACCGTCTGGGCGGTGCTGACCGTGCCGGACAGGCCGCCCCGATGGGAGAGCCGATCGAACAGGTACAGCGGGCCGCGCGTCTGGGCGGATGTGCGGAAGTTCGTGAAGTTGGCCAGGTAGTTGCTCTGCCCGGTCCCTGGCGCGGGCACCGCGAACGCCCCCGGCGTCGCGGCACTGCACAGCGTCGGCGTGGTCGGCGTCGCGCCGGCCGCGCCGGGCTGGCCGGGCATCTTCCACCACGAGGCCAGCAACCCGTTGACCAACGCGCCGCTGAACGACCCGTACTTGGCGTACGCGTAGACCCGCTGCCCGGACAGGGCATTGAGCAGATCGTCGCGGCTGGCGATGCTCACCCCTGCACCACCTCCAGATAACCGCCGACCGGGCCGGCGAGCTGGCCGGGCACCATGAAGAACAGGCACGGGTCCGCGCCCAGATCGGGCAGCCCGGTCTCCGCCCAGCCCAAGCGCACGGGGCCGGTCTGGTTGGACCCGGGCAGCGGGCACACGCCGACCAGTCGGGCCAGGGTGACACCGAAGTTGCCGGCGGTGCCGGTGCTCGTGGTGAACGTCAGGGTTTCCACGCTGGTGACTCCGTAGTCGCCGGCTTGCAGGTTGAACGGCCCCCAGATCGTGCCGACCGGCGAAGAACCACTGCCCGGCAGCGCCGCCCCGGTGGCGAGTGTGGCGGTGCGCCCGGCGACACCCGCCTCGTTGGTGTAGCTCGCGGAAACCGCCGTGCTCGTGGACCCACCGGCGACGTAGATCTCCAGGAAGATCTGCACCTGCCGCTTGTCGGACACCCGCGACGGCAGGCCGGCGGTAACGGTCTGCGCGTTGCCGGCACTGGTGGAGCTGAGGCCGCCCATCTGCGCGAGCCGGTCATACACCAGCAACTGCGAGCCCATCGCCTGGGCCGTGCCCGACGAAAACTCGTAGGACTGCACGTTGATCCCGGACAGATACCAGGTCGCGCCGGCGGCTGCGGTCGGCACCGGCGCGGCGCTGACCGACTGGCTGCTCATCGTGACGCCGGGTGCGACACCGGCACCGCCTGCTTGGGGCGGTATCCCGGCCGCCGTCGAGTTCGCCCACGACGAATGGTTGCGCATGTACTGCGCGGTCTGGCTCGGGACGGCGGTCAGGTTCTTGTAGAACGGCAGGATCTTCCGGTTGGCCAGCGCCGCCACAAGCTGCGACCGGGTCGTGATTGCCACCGCGCGTCCCCGATCAGGTGATGGTGATGGTCAGCGCTGTCAGGTTGTAGGTACCCTGCCCGCCGTAGGTTTCCGTGGCGGAGAGTGCCGCGCCGCCGTAGAACGTGCCGCCGGTGGCCGTCGACCACAGTCCGATGTAGCTGATCGAGGTGGAAGCGGGCACGTCAAAGGTGACGCCGCCGGAGATGGCGGCGACGCCGCCCGAGGCCGTCGACCAGGCAACCGCCTTGCGGGCGTATGCAGGCGTACCGCCGGTGACCTCGTTAGTGCCGGTGGTACCCGGATCGGCGGTGTGCAAGCTGACGTAGCCGACGTTGGAAGCGACGCCGTTTGCCGCCGCATTGCGACCACTGTTGTTCAATGCCATGACGGCTTACCCCTCGCGGCTCGGTGTGTCGTGTGGTTGCGTGTTGTTTTCACGGCCCGCATCCCCTCCGGGTCACGGTGAAGTCACAGTGACGGTCAGGCTGGTCAACGTGTACGTGCCCTGCCCGGTGAAGGTTTCCGGCGCGGACAGTTGCGCCGCGCCCTCGTAGGTGCCCGCATTGGGCGCGTTCCACAGGCCGACGTAGGCGACCGTCGTACCGGGCGGCACATTGAACGTGACCGGGCCGTTCAGCGAGGCAACACCGTTGGTTTCCGTCCAGGTGATCGGCTGCCGGGCATAAGCCGGCGTACCGCCGGTGATCTCGTTCGCCCCCGTCATCGCGGGATCGGCGGTATGCAGGGACGCGAAGGTGATGGCGCCGCCGACACCGGTCGCGGCGGCGTTGCGGCCGGCAACGGTTAGTGCCATGGGGCTCAACCCTTCCGGTGCTTTTACTGGGCGCGGGCGAAGCCAGCGGCGGCGAGCTGCACGGTCACGTTGGTGCCGTCAGTGGTGAACACACAGTCGTGGTAGGTCAGTGGCACGGTGGCGGCATCGCTGGGCGCGGTGGTGTCGGGCACGTAGCAGAGCAGCAGCTTGGCCACGTCGTTGTTGCTCGCACCGCCGGCCGCCACATACGTGAAGTCATTGGCGTCGAAGGCGACGGCGTCGGCCGCGTCGTCCTCATTGGTCACCACGCCGGTCAACGTCATGCGGGCGTAATTGGTGAAGTCGCATTCGGCGTTGGCGGCAAGCGCGCTGGCCAGGCTGAGGTGATCGGTCAGGATGGCGTCGGACTCGACGCCCGCCTTGAGCAGCACGGCCACGAGCGCGTCGTTGGCCGCGGGCAACCCGGCGTAGAACCGGAGCGCGCCCTTGGCCACGTTGAATACGCCGTCAGACATGACGGTTCCCTCCGGTGGTTATTGCTGGGGCTATCCGCGCCAGTGCGCGTCGACTGGCCCGTATCCGGTGCTGAGCGCTGCCGAGCCAGTCGGACGGCCGTACCGGCGGCGCAGCGCGGTTTGCAGGAACGGGCTGGCGTCCATCTGCGCGGACATCGCGCCGTAGTTGGCGATGAAGTCGTCGAGCTGCAACTGGCTGGCGCCGATCGAGTTGCCGTACGCGCCTTTGATCAGCGCGAGGACGGCCTGCCGGGCGAGCTGGAGGCGCTGGTCGGTCGGGGCGTACCCGTGGCTGTAGGTCACGGTCACGCCGTAGGGCTGGTTGACCCAGCCGGTGGTCGCCGAGCGCCACCCGTACCGTCGCCACAGCCGGGCGCGTCGCGCCTGGAGGGTGTAGTCGGTGACCGGCAGGGCGCCGATGCGCACGGCGCTGACGTTGATGATTGGCCGCTCGGGCAGCATCAGGTACGGGCCGTGGTCGACCTCGTCGAGGTCGAAGGTGACGGTCTCGTTGTTGACCAGCACGATCCGCTGGCCGGTGACCGCCTGCACCACAGCGGTGGCGCATTCGATGAGCAGTTCGGCTTTGGCGCGCTCAATGTCATCGCGCTCCAGCAGGCAGGCGAGGTCTTCCGGCGTCGCGAGCTGATCGGCCATCGTGACCCCGCCTCCCGCGTGGAGTTGTGGTGGTTACTTGCTGGCGTTCTTGGTGACGCCTTCGACGGTGTATTCGGCGTCGTCGGTCTCATCGACCTTCGTGCCGAAGTAGCCCTGCTCGGTTGCGGTGTCGAACGCCTTCTGCACCTCGGCGTTGCCCGGGGCGTCCGCGTCGGCGGGCAGTTCGTTGGTCGCAGGTTCGGAATCAGCGGCGGTCTTGTCTTCGTCAGTCATTGGCTCGGTCCTTCCGTGTGATTTCCGGTCAGGCCGCAGTGGCGCTGAGGGTGCCGTCGTTGGCGACGGCGAGCCGGTAGGCGGTGCCGTTGGGCGAGAGCAGCACGACCGAGGCGCCCTGGCCCAGCACGACATCGCCGCTCGGCTTCACGACGAACGGCCTGGTGTCGCCCTGACCGATGAACTCGATGACGTTGTCGGTCTGCGTGCCGGGCACGACGATCGAGACGCTCTGTCCAACGGTGTCGTTCGCGTTGAGTGCGACGTAACCGGTCGCGCTGGTGATCGAGCAGGCAGCGTTGCCGGGCCAGGCGCCGAGATCGACGTTCGTCGTTTCGGCAAACATCAGCAGATCGACGCCGTTGATCGGGTCGCCGGGCGCGTTCTGGCCGGTCTGGACCTGGAGCAGCGCGCGGTCCGGGTCGCCGCCGTAGACGCCCAGCGGATTCGGCGCGTCGACGGTGGCGGTAAGGGCGGAGACCTGACCGCCACCGCCATGCGGGGCCTCGTACGTGCTGGCGGCTGCCTGGTCGGTGGCGGTGCCGATGTAGCCCTTGGTGGTCGCGTCCTCAAGTGGGGATGTCACGCGCGACCTCGCTTGTCGTATCTATGCATCGCTGACTTCCGATTAGTTCGGCAAGTACCATTTGGATAGCATTTGGCCATGGGTCGAAGCGCCGCCAATCCGATCGACAGATACTTGAGCAAAGTGGATCGTGGCGGTGCCGATGAGTGCTGGCCGTGGACCGCTGCGTGCTTTACGAACGGATACGGTGCGTTCCGGGTCGGAAACAAGCAACTCAAAGCCCACCGATTCGGCTACGCGGAACTGATCGCCCCGATCCCGGTCGGGCTGTACGTCTGCCACACCTGCGACAACCGACCATGTCAAAATCCCGCCCACTGGTTTCTCGGCACCACGGGCGACAATGCCCGCGACCGCGAAGCCAAAGGTCGCGGAGCCCGGAACGGCAAGGTTCGATTTCAACCCGAACAGGTGCGAGAGATGCGACTGCTCGGCCTGAACGGAGTCACCCAGGCCGAGATCGCCAACCGCTTCGAAACTCAACAGTCATCGGTCTCACAGATACTGCGTCGCAAGACCTTCGCCCACCTCGACACCGACCTACCGGCATGGAAGACGAGCCGCAGATACAAAGTCACACCAGCCATTGCGGACGCCGTACTCGCCGAACGCGGTCACGGGTTAACCATGAATGAGATCGGCGAGAGGCACGGCGTCAGCCGTGCCACCGTGAGGCACATCATCCGAGGCTGGCGACCGCTAGCCCACTAACTCAAAAGCAGCGAACCTACGGGGTACCGGTCCGCCTCCACCGGCTGGTCGTTGTTGATCGTGTTGGACACCTGCCAGCCGACCCGGAAGGTCAGGCGGATCGCGGTCATGTCCTGCTGCGGCAGGTTGTAGACGATCGCGCCGGTGTTGTCCTGGATGACGGCCTGGTCGAGCACCTTCATGGTGATGTCCTGCCGGACGCCGACCACGAACTGGTCCCAGTCACCGCCGAACAGCCGCGGGCTGCCCGAGGCGGTCGGCCACAGGCCACGCATCGGGTACGCGATAGGCATGCCGTCGAGCGTGTCGACCGCGCCGCTGACCCGGCCAGTGTCCAGCTTGCGGCCCTGCGAGTCACGGGCGGTGCGCAGCTTGGACTTGGCGCTGGTCGCGGCGACCCAGCCCTTCACGTCGAAGCCGTCCGCCTCGACCGCGCCGTAGACCTGGTCGACGTCGCCGAAGTAGCCGCCGGCCGTGGCCGCCGAGCCCTCGGTGGTGTCGTTGCCGGCCGCGGTGACCGCGGCGTTGATGTTCGTCGGGAACGAGGCCGGGGCGTTGGTGCCGAAGAACACCGCCGAGTCGAGGGTGCGTGCCATCGCCTCGGTGAGCAGCGGCATCGCCTCGTCCCAGATGTTCGCGTCCACGTCGGCCAGCACGTTGTCCGGCACCGGCATGATGGTCGCGATCTCTTCGATGTTCAGGTACTTGTTTGTCCAGTTGACCTCGGTGGTCTGCTTGAGGCCGGTGTCCCCGGTGACCCAGTACGCGACCGGCAGCGCGGACAGCACGGGGAAGCGCACCTGCGCGCGGCCGACCGGCACCCGGCGGAACATCTGGAGCACGGCGGACTGCTCGGTCGCCTTGCCCAGCATCTCCTTGGAGACTTCCTCGGGGATAAGGGCGGCAGCGTCGCTGCGGGAGGTCAAGTTGGTGAAAGCCACGAGAGAACCCCTTTCGGTTCAAGGTGATTCGGGCAGCGGTCCCCGCGTGGCGTTACGGGTGCTGCGTGGTTAGCGGATGCCGGCGCGTTCGCGTATGTACGCGTTCATGTCCTTGGCCGCGCCAGCGGTGCGACGGGCGCCACCGTCGAAGTTGGGCGCCTTCTGCGAGCCGCCGAGCTTCTTGATGGCGGCAGTGATGGCCTTGTCGTCGGGTTCGCCGTCCTCGCCGATGAACTTGCTCAGGTCGGCGTATTCGAGGAAGCCGTCGAGGGCGTCCTTGTCGACCGTGCCGGCCGCGGCGGCGCGCAGTTCGGCGCGGGCCAGGCGGACCGCGGCGGCCGACATGGCGGCCTTCTTGCCGCGTTCCTCGGCCTCGGCGACCGCCTTCTCCTGTTCGGACATGGACGCCTTGCGCAGGCGCTCCAGCTCAGCCTTGGCGGTGGCGTTTTCCTTGGAGCGGGTTTCATGCTTGCGGGCCTGGGCCTTCCACTTGGCGGCCTCGGCCTTCCAGTCGGTGCTGTCGCCCTCGTCGTCGCCGTCC
Source organism: Candidatus Binatia bacterium (assembly GCA_035631035.1). Taxonomy (NCBI): domain Bacteria; phylum Candidatus Binatota; class Binatia (SeqCode); species Binatia bacterium. The sequence continues at coordinate 58,637 of DASQJL010000108.1, forward strand.
GTGTCGGAGTCGATGGCGTCGTCGAGAAGCTGCTGAGCGTTGGCGTCGTCGTCTTGCTGGTCTTCGGGCATGGTTGTTTCTCTCCCGTGTCGGGTGTGGACACCGCCGTGTCGGCGGTGCGGTGTTACTTGAGCGAGCCGTCGCTGGCCCAGTTCTCCGGTAGGAGGTTGGTCAGTCCGAGCGCCTTGGCGCGGCGGATGATGTAGCGGCGTACCGCGGCGCGGCCGGCGTCGCCGCCCTTGGCGCGGCCCACGGCCTTGATGGCGCGCTGCAAGCTGGCCTTGTCGGTGATCGGGTATCGACCGCCGCGCTCGCTGTCGGGCATGGCCTGGCCCTTGTCGGCGAGACCCTTGCGCTGCTCCTTGCTGTAGTCAGGCACCGGTGGCTCCCCGGACAATGAGGTGGACGTGCAGGTGGGCGATGGTGGCGCCGGTGCGCTGCATGTCGCCGCACCGCACACGTAGTTGGAAGTCGTCGATGCCGTAGAAGCCGCGCGCCAAATCGAGCCCGCACCAGAAGTCGGACCGTTCGGCCGTGGACAGGTCCCGCAGGTCGGTCAGGTGACGCCGCGGCACCAGCAACAGGTGCGTGACCGCGTCCGGGTAGGGGTAGCGGTTGGGTGCCACCACCCAGTGCGTGGTGAACAGCCCGGTCCGGATGTCGCACAGCACGCACGCGCCGGCCGCGTCCAGGCGACGCATCTCGTCGACCTGCTCGGGGTGGCGGGCGTTGGCGAGGCAATACAACACGCCGGCCGCCTCTAGGTGATGTACCCGTGCAGACGTAGCAAGCGCAGCAACTCGGTCCGGTTGTCCCCCGCGATCTGGTAAATGCTCTCAGGGGTCAGTCGGATCACCTTGCGCTTCTTGCCGGCACCGAGGCGCTGCCCGGCGAGGCTGCGCTTGGTCACGCCTATCTGGGTGGCACGTAGCTGGCGCCCGGCCATCTGTACCCAGCGCATCTGCCGGCGGGCGTTGACCACTTGGAAGATGTCGGCGCCGTGCTCGCGGATCGCTGTCGCGCCAGCCTTGGTGAACACGCGGTTCTGTTCGTCCTCGATGAGCGAGTCGAAGTACGCGTGCGGGTCGGTGGTGTAGTGCCGGCCGTAGTCCTCGGACGCGGGCACGTGGATGCAGTCGCAATTGGGGTGGCGCTTGAACCCGGCGTTGGACTTGTACCACTTGCCGGCCAGGATGACGCACCGCGCGCACGAGGGCGGGGTGAGCATCCTGATGTAGCCCTCGGCATGCCGGGCAGCGTTGATGGCGACCCCGACCGGCACGCGGGCCGCGTCGGAGATCTGGGTGTCCACGATGCGCTTGAGCCGGGTGCCGGCCTCGGCGAGCGCCACATCGGCCGCCGCGCCCTGGTCGATCGCGTTCTGCGCCCCGACGGCGGGTACGCGCAGCAGACCATCGAGGTCGTTGCCGTCGGAAGCCGTACCGACGAACGCGGTGGGCGACACCGTGCCGTCGGAGTCCGGGTCGACACCCTGTACGTCCAGCGCCGCGGTGACGTACTGCTGGGCACCGGATGCGGCGGCGTATTGGGCGGCCCGCATGAGCTTGCCGATCGTGGGCGCGACGGTCCGGTCCCAGCTCCCGGCCGGGTCGTTGCGGTTGACCCGTCGCCACAGACCGTCGACCAGTCGCCAGGTGTTAGTGGCGGTGACCTGGGTGACGTAGCGGCGCTGGGCGGCGAGTGCGGCCAGCTCAGCCGGCAGCACTGGTCGGGTTCCGGTCCGGGTGGCCCGGTACCGGTGGCAGCGCCGGGCCCGATCCCGGCGGCGCGCCCGGTGCCGGTTGCAAGCTCGGCCCACCCGGCTGGCCCGGTGGCGTACCGGGCTGAGGCTGCTTGAGGATGGCCGCCAGGTTGGCGGCGTCCGCCTCGGCCTTCATGTCTTTCCAGCGGGCGATCTCGACCTGGCTGGCGCCCCAGCGCTCCCACAGCGCCTCCTCGGGCACGCCGAGGGTGGACATCTTGAGCAGCGCGTCGACCAGCTCGCCCTCGGTACGGTGCTCCGGGTTGCGCCAGATCGTCTCGGTGCGCTCGTCCGCGTTGGACAGTCCCGCGGCGGTGCGCATCAGCCGCACGGCCTCCTCGAAGCCCTCGCCGTAGGTACGCATCCGCTGCCGGACCTTGCTGACCAGACCGGACTCGGCGGCTTGGAGCGTGGCTCCGTTCACATTATTTAGCTCGCCTAACAAATACTGGGCCGGGGTGCGGGTGCGCGAGGCGATGTCTTTGACATCCTCGCGCTTGGCCGCCGAGTACGGGTCGAGCGGGGCGGCGTCGAACTGGCCGAACTCAGTCTCGGCCGCATCCGAGGTGACCAGCCGGTTGCGGCCGATGTTGACCCGGTTCGGATTCCCGTCCGCGTCCGTGTCCGGGAAGCCGATGGCCCACTTCTGCGGGAACGCGCCGAAGTCCTGAGTCATCAGCCGGTCGGCCAGCGTCTTGGCGATCCGGTCCTGGATGGAGATCACGTCGGCGATCTCGGACACGCCGCCGGTGAGTACCCGCGGGTTATTGGCCAGCTCGACCAGCGGCACCACGCCCAGTGGGTTGGGCGCGGGCCACCGTTCGGCGGTCACCTCGCGCGGCACCCAGTTCATGGTGGTCAGACCCTGCACCTGCGGCTTGTCGGTGACGAACTTGTAGAGCCCGTCCGGCAGGTACAGCGTGGCGTTGACCTTGCCGGTCCAGTCGTCCAGCCACACCTTGAGCCCGGCGGACCGCTCGCGCCGGCCCATGCCGGGCTGGTACTCCACAATGGCCTGGGCGGGGTGTTCGACGTAGACCAGTGGCGTTTTCGGGTCATCCGGGTTGGGCGCGACCAGCAGGTACGACTGGCCGGCGATCAGCCCCTCCAGGATGGCCTGATCCGACTCGCTGTCGAGATTGTTGGCCTGCCAGATCCGCCAGGTCTCCTCGTCGGCGTCCCGCTCGTCACCGATGCGGAAGCCCTCGATCTGCATCCGCTCGGCCGTGGCGTCGACCACCAGACCCATGTAGTTGGAGCGGGTCAGATCCAGCAGCCGGCGGAACTCCTCGCGGGCCTGCTCGGGCAGCCACGGGTAGCGGGGCGGCACGCCGCGGTAGTACGCGTCGTAGCGCTCCACGTCGTCCAGGCGGGCGGTGAGCTGCTTGTACAGCCGCTTGACCCACCACATCGGGGTGAGCGGTTCGTCGGTCGGCACGCTCACTCCCGTTTCTATCTAGTTGGGTTGACTTTCACTGTCTAGTGACCTAGACTGGAGATATGAAGCGAAGCGCACTGCTCCGAAAGATCCGCAAAGCCGCCAACACGGCGGGCGTTGCGTTCGGGGAGGTCCGCGAAGGCGGCGACCACTCGATCTTCCGGTGCGGATCGACTTCGATCTCGGTCCCCCGTCACCGGGAGATCAACGAATTCACCGCGCGGGGCATCCTGCGCGACCTAGAAGACGAACTCGGAAAGGGGTGGTGGCGGTGACCCGCTACACCGTGACCTGCCAGCGTTCGGGCGGCTGGTGGGCGATCAGTGCACCGAAGATCAAGGGACTCCACTCACAGGCACGCAGGCTCGATCAGGTCGAGGCGATGGCCCGCGACGCGATCTCGCTCCTGCTCGACGTGCCGGCCGACTCGTTCACCCTCGACGTGCGGCCCGAACTGCCCGACGAGGCCGTCGAAGCGTTACGGGCGCGCGAAGAAGCCGAGCAGGCGGAACGGCGGGCCGCAGCCGCCACCAGGTGGGCGATCGAGCAGTTGCGCGCAGCCGGGTTCAGCGTGCGCGACACGGGCTCGTTGTTGCACCTGTCACCGCAGCGGGTGTCGCAGATCGAACACGAGGCGGCGTGATGGCGCGCCGCTGGGAGGAGGTGCGCGCCGAAGCCGGTCTCGACGAGCAGGCGATCGCCGCGCACCGCACCCGGCTCGACCGGGTACCGACGGAGCACCCCGTGTTCGACGTACTCGCCAAGCCGTGGGCCGGCGGCTGGGAACTACACATCGACGGCATCGGCGTCACCCAGTCGCACAGCCTCACAGACGCCGAGGCGATGGCGCGCGACTACATCGCCACGGATCTCGACATCGACGCCAACTCGTTCGACGTCGAGATCAGGCCGGTTCAGTAACCGGACACCTTGCCGGTGACCCGCGTGTACTTGCTCTGACTGGACTTGCCGCGCACCGTCCACGCGCCGACCGCGAGCGCGGCGGCGGGTACGGCGTCGATGCGCTTGCCGGTCTCGCCGCGCGCCGGCTTCTCGGGCCGGATCAGTTCGGCGTTCTCGCGGGATCGGCGCACCTCGACGTTGTCGAAGCACCACTGCGCGACCGGGTTGGCGTGGTGGTGGAAGCGCTGTTCTTTGACCAGCCCCATCAGCGCGGTCATGCCCGGCGTCATGTCGGCGAATGTGTTGGAGCGCGGTACGAGCTGCGTCTCCTCGCGCAACCGGGTGCGCTTGGCGATCTCCTGGATGACCGGGAACATCGACCATTTGTCGCAGTCGCCGCCGACGATCTTGAACTGCTGGGCGTCGGCCTCGATGTCGTCGTAGACCCGGTCGTAGTCGAGCACTTCGCCGTCGGTCAGGGTGATGAACCCGGCCTGTACCCATCGCGAGATCTTGCCGTCGTTGTGCTTGTCGAGTTGCGGCACGGCGGCCTCGGGTAGCCAGAACCGCCACAGCACGTCGACCGGGGCGTTGTCGTCGCCGGGGAAGATCAGACACCAGGCGGTGAGGTCCATCTTGGCCGCCAGGTCGAACCCGGCCCAGGCGACGCGGCCGGCGAGCTGCTCGCGGCCCCACTCGGGGCGCAGCCACATGTCGCCGCACGAGTCGAGGTACAGGTGCATCGGCATCCAGCGCGACGCCTGCTGTACCCACTGGTTGAGCCGGAACTGCCGGAAGCCGTTCTCGGCGGCCGGGTCGTTGCGGGCCTCCAGCGCCTCTTTGCGCATCGCCTCGCGGGACAGGAAGTCATCCAGCGCAGGGTTGGCGTGCGCCCAGTTCGCCTCGTCGAACGGATCGGCGTCGCGCGGCGTGTTGCGCATGTACGCAAACACGTGCGGCGCCCGCTCGGGGTCCTCGCTGACCCGCTGCATCTCGGTGTGCATCGCGGCGGCGAACCCAGCCGGGTCATTGCCGGCGGTGGTCGCGGCGACCATCAACGGCTGCCGGCGCGCACCAGAGCCCATGCCGGTGCGCAGCGCGTCCCACATGGACCGGTCGCGCCAGGCCAGGATCTCGTCGGCGGCGACCCCGGACGGGTTGGAGCCGAGCGCGCCGGCCGCGTCCGCGGCGATCACCTGGTAGAAGCTGTTGGTCTTCGGGTCGATGATGCGCTTGATGTGCGCGCGGATCTGGAGCCGCTTGGACAGGATCGGCGAGAGCTGCACCATGCGCATCGCCACGTCGAACGCGAGGCTGGCCTGGTCGCGGTCGCGAGCGCAGCCGTAGATCTCGGCCGACTCTTCTCGGTCGGCGACCAGCAGATACAGCATGATCCCGGCCAGGATCTCGCTCTTGCCGTTCTTGCGGGCCAGTTCGATCCAGACGATCAGGTACCGGCGCACGTACTCGCCGTGCTCGGTCGACCAGTACACGGTGCCGAACACCGGCGCGATGATCTCGTCGCGCTGCCAGTCGGCCAGCGTGAACCGCTTGCGGGCGTACTTGCCCTTGGTGTGAACCAGGATCTCCTGGAAGAACGCCACGGCGTGCGCGGCCCGTGGCCGGCAGAAGTGCTCGCCGGACTCGGCGCAGGTGTCGTCGTCGAGCGTGTAGCCGCAGACCGGGGGCGTCATGTCGACCTCCGGGGCGTCACTCGGACAGCAGCTCGACCGGGCCGAACACGAACAGCCGCACGGTCACGAAGCAGCCGGCGTCCGGGTCGCCGTCGCGCGCCGGCTCGACCGACACCACGCCGTCCTTGGTGTAGTACGGGAACAGCTCGAAGTCGACCGCGCCGCGAGGCTTGACGTGTATCTGCCGGCCGCGCTCGCCCCGGACGACCTTCAGCGCCTCGATCCAGCGGTACTCGCTGAGCACGGTCAGCCCGTCAACAGCCGCGACGCACCCTGCTCGACAGGCTTGTTCGCCTCGCCGACGCGGATGCCCGAGCGGCCCGACGGGGTGAACCCGAACTCGTGGGCCAGGTGCCGGATGGTCGTGGCGGCGGCGAGCTGGATGGACACCGCAGGGTGGCGGATCGTGCCGCCGCGCTCGCCGCGCGCCGTGATGCCCTCGCGGGCGATGATCCGGCTCGCCTCGCGATGGGTGGCCACGGCCTCGCAGTAGCAGAGCAGCGCGTCCCGATCCAGGGGCTTCTCGATGCCCATCGCCTTGGCGTGATGGACGGTGTACTCCCAGATCTCGCGAACCTCGTCGGCCACGTCGGGCGGACAGATCAGGTCACCGTCGCGGGCCTTCGGCTCATTGACGTTGATGCGATCCTTGCGATCCCCGTTGAGGATTCGCAGGTGGGTCGGCATGGGGATCGGGCCTTTTGCCATTTAGGTCAGCCCTCCCTTTTCTAATTGCAATTGATGACTTCCAATTCGTGTGCGCATTCATGCGTGCGGTCCCAGCGCGAGACATCGACGCACATCGCCGGCACGCTGCGCCGGGCGTGTTTGTCCGGTTTAGGACCCTATGGGCCATCTGGGGCTGCTGCCGGATTCGGAACCGGACAAACGGCGCAGACGGGCACAATGGGTTGGGCCCAGGTACTTGTCGGCACCCAAATTCACC
>DASQJL010000109.1 GCA_035631035.1 Candidatus Binatia bacterium
CCATCCCTTCTTCGCCGGCGAGGTGGAGCCCTGCATCAACGGACAGGTGGCGGCGAGCGGAGCCTACTTCGGCCAGGACGTGCGCGGCCTCATCGGCAGGCTGCTCGGCGAGCAGCTGCCCGACGGCGGCTGGAACTGCGAGGCCGAAAACGGGTCCACGCGCTCGTCGTTCAACACCACGATCTGCGTGCTCGAGGGCCTGCTCGAACACGAACGGGCGGCCGGGAGCGGCCCGGACGTGACCCCGGCGCGGCTCCGCGGTCAGGAGTACCTGCTCGAGCGGCGCCTCTTGCGCCGGCGGTCGACGGGCGAGCTCATCGATCGAGATCGCAAGGGCGGCGCCGACTGGACGCGCTTCGCCTTCCCGACGTGGTGGCACTATGACGTTTTCCGGGGACTCGAGTACCTCCGCCAGGCAGGCGTGACTCCCGACGAGCGGGTGGCCGAGGCGATCGAGCTCGTGGCGTCGAAGCGCGACGCCGACGGCCGATGGGCCGTGGAGGCGAGATATCCCGGCGTCATGCCGGTCGAGATCGACGACGTGGAAGGCAGGCCCAGCCGGTGGAACACCCTGCGCGCCCTGCGCGTGCTGAAGTGGGCCGGTCATGAAGGGTAGCCCGCTCCTCCCCGCCATGGGGCGGGCGTCGCGATCATGAATATCGGCCAGGCGATCAACATCGAGGATCTGCGCGGGCTTGCGCGAAAGCGTGTCCCGCGTTTTGTGTTCGATTTTCTAGACGGAGGCGCCGAGGACGAGTCGGCGCTCGACGCCAACCGCCGCTCCTTCGAGCGGCTTCGGTTTCGTCCCCGGACGCTGGTGGGCGTTTCGGGGCGAAGCGTGGGCGCTTCGATCCTCGGGGCGCCATCGGCCCTGCCCGTGGTGGCGGCTCCCGTGGGGCTGCTCGGTCTGGTCCGGCATCACGGCGATCTCGCGCTGGCCCGCGCGGCGGCGGACGCCGGCATTCCCTTCGCCCTCTCCACCAGCTCCATGGATTCCCTGGAGGAGGTCGCGCGAGCGGCGCCGGGGCGGCTCTGGTTTCAGTGCTACGTGTTTCCGGAGCGGGCCGTGAGCGAGGGCCTGATCCGGCGCGCGGCGGAAGCGGGCTTCGAGGCGCTCATCATCACCAGCGATTTTCCGGTCTCGGGAAAGCGGGAGCGGGACCTCCGCTCCGGCCTCCGGCCCGATGCCCGGCTCACGCTGGGGAGCAAGCTCGACATCCTGATGCATCCGCGGTGGCTCATGACCGTCGCGGCCCACCGGCCGCGCTTCGCCGTGGTCGAGCGCGGGATCGGGAAGGGCCGGAGCGCCGCCGCCTTCCTGCCGTCGAAGATGTTCGATCCGTCCCTCTGCTGGGACGACCTCCGGCGCTTCCGGGATCTCTGGAAGGGGAAGCTCCTTCTCAAGGGCGTTCTCCGGGCGGACGACGCGGCGCTGGCCGTGGAGTGCGGCGTCGACGGAGTCATTCTCTCCAACCACGGAGGCCGCCAGCTGGACAGCGCCATCAGCGGGATGGACGCCCTACCCGAAGTGGTCCGCGAGATCGGCGGTCGCGCCGCGATCCTGGTGGATGGTGGCGTCCGTCGTGGCGGCGATATCGCGAAGGCCCTGGCCCTGGGTGCCGAGGGAGTCCTCCTGGGTCGCGCCCTCGCCTATGGGCTCGCCGCCGGCGGCACGGCCGGAGCGGCGAGGGCGCTGCAGATCCTTGGCGATGAATTCGACAGGACGCTGGCGCTCCTGGGCTGCCGGGCTCCGGGCGACCTCGCGCCCGATCGGGTGACGGCCCGATGAATTCGCGAACCGCCATGCGCCAAGGGCGCAAGCCCGTCGCGCTCGTGACCAGTGCGGCCTTTGCCGACCTCTACGAGGACGACCGCCTGCTGGTGGAGGCCCTCGCGGACGTCGGCATCGCCTCGGTGCCGGCCGTGTGGAGCGATGCGAGCATCGATTGGACCTCGTTCGATGCCCTGGTCATGCGCTCGCCGTGGGACTATTTCGAGCGCGTCGCCGAGTTTCGCGCCTGGCTCGACGCGCGGATCGCCCAGAACGCGCTCCTCTGCAACCCGCGCGAGATTCTCGAGTGGAATTTCGACAAGGGGTACTTGCAGGATCTCGCGCGGGCCGGCGTCGCGGTCGTGCCCACGCTCTGCATGGCGCGAGGAGACCGCGCCGACATCGCCGCCCTGGCGCGCGCCCGCGGGTGGAATGAGGTCGTGGTCAAGCCGACCATCGCCGGCGGCGGCTATCGCATCCTCCGCTTCCGCCTCGAGGAGATCGGCCGCCACGCCGCCGACATCGCCAGGACGCTCGAGGACCGGGGTGTGCTGGTGCAGCCCTTCCTGCCCGAGATCCAGAGCGGCGGCGAGCTCTCGCTGCTCTTCTTCGACGGGGTCTTCAGTCACGCGGTGTGCAAACGTCCCCAGGACGGCGACTACCGCGTTCAATTTCAATTCGGCGGCACGGACGAGAACGTCCAGGTGAGCGAGGAGCTGGTGGCCCAGGCGCGTCGCTGCATCCAGCACGCGCCCGCGCCGACGGTCTATGCGCGGGTCGACGGCGTCGTACGGGACGGAAGCTTTCTCTTGATGGAGCTGGAGATCTTCGAGCCCTTGATGTTCCTGTCCCACCATCCGGAAGCGCCGGCCCGCTTCGCGCGGGCGATCGAGCGGTACTTGCAAAGTCCTCGCGAATGATGGCGTGGTGTACGATCTCGTGATGGTTCGACGCTGGCTCAGGCTCGGGGCCGGAACATGCTGCATCGCGCTCGCCCTGGGACTCATGACCCCGGCCGCCTGCGTCACCGGGCAGCCCGTCACGGACAGCACCTGGGTCGATCATGACGGCCAGCCCGTCCGACGGCCCCCGGATGGGGAGCGGTCGTTCTACGCGGATCTCCTCCACGAGGGCTTCTGTCAGCCGATCTCCCACGCGTTCGACGTTCCCGACAAGCTCCTCGGCCTGGCCAACGTCCTGGGCGCCCGGACCCGTCGCGAGGCGGTCAACGTGAACGCTTTCGACGAAGTGCCCAATTCCACCTGGTTCACGAATCGAAACCACCTGCGCGCGATCCCGGTGGGCGAGCTGATGCAGGGTCCGGACTCCGCGCTGCTCCCGGAGAAGCCGTGGACGGTCACCCACCCCAAGCACGGGGGGGCGAGCGCCGGGTTCCAGATCCGGGACGCCGCCGGGCAGAAGTGGCTCGTCAAGCTCGACTGGAAGGGACTTCCGGGTCTCAGCTCCGGCGCCGACGTGGTGGCGCGCACGCTCCTCCATGCGGCCGGATACAACGTGCCGCATAACG
>DASQJL010000110.1 GCA_035631035.1 Candidatus Binatia bacterium
GCGCGGGGTTCCCCGTCAGCGTGCGATCGATCTCGCCGGCCAGCGTGTCCCCGCCGGCTCCGACCCGCGTGAATCGGGCGAGCGTCTTCCCCTCGGTCGCGGCGACCACGACGGAGTCGTTCGCGTCCACGGACCGGACGAACTGGGTCCCCTGCACCGCGGTCACGCTGCGCAGCGCCCGCGCGGGCACGTCGATGGCGAGGACGCCCAGGTTGCCGTCAGCCACGAACGCCGCCGCCCCGTTCCACGCGAGGTCCTCGGCGCGATGGCCGTTGAAGGCGAACTCGGTCAGCGAATCAGGGGCGGCCGCGCCCGCCCGCATGCGATACAGCGTCAGGATCAGCCGCGGGGGCACGTTGCCGCGGGTGCTCGCCACCAGGAAGGAATCGCCGCGCGCGGCCACGGCCCCCACGGTCCGGCCGTCGCCGTAGACGAGCGTGCGCTGCAGCGTGAACCCCGACGCCGGATCCCACGACAGGAACTGGAGCGTGGACCCGCCTCCCGCGACCACGCCCCCGCCCGTGGGCGCGGCAGCGCCCAGCGTCACCGCTCCCAGGTCTCCGACCGATCCCACCGCGACCGGATCGGCCGGATCGGAGGCGTCCACCGCGACCACGCCGCGCGATCCGGCGAAGAGGAAGAGCGTCGATCCCGCGGCCGATGCGCGGGCGACGCTGCCCGACGTGCGGAAGCGTCCGAGGAGCGGCGTCGAGGGCTGGCTCAGGTCGTAGAGATCGGCGCCGCTCCCGGTCGGCACCGCGATCACGCCGGCCCCGATCGTCAGGGCCGGCCCGAACGAGGCCGTCACGGACGAAGGGACGCCGCGAAGGGCCACCGTTTCGGGAATGGCATGTGCCGCGGGAGGGGCCGCGACGAGGAGGCTGCCCACCGCGGCGAGTTGCGCCCAGGAGCGCCGGCGTCGAAGCCTGCGGGAGTTCATCTGATAGGACGCTACCATGGGCTGTGCGGCGCTCCAAGACGGAACTCTTTCCGCTTGTCGCCGCGCGATCCTCTCGGCTACGGTGCGGCCGTGCCGTCCCTCGACACGATCCTCGCGCCGCTCTCCTCGTTCATCCTGTCGACCATCTCCTCCTGGGGCTACGCGGGGGTCGTCGCCTGCATGACGATCGAGAGCGCCTGCATTCCGCTCCCCAGCGAGATCATCATGCCCTTCTCCGGCTACCTCGCCTCGACCGGGCGCTTCACGCTCTGGGGCGTCGCGCTTGCCGGCGGCGTGGGCAACGTCTTCGGCTCCGCGATCGCGTACGCCGCGGGCCGCTATGGCGGCCGGCCCCTGGCCGAGCGGCTGGCCCGCTGGCGGATCCTCCGCATGTCCGATTACGACAAGGGAAACGTCTGGCTCCAGCACCACGGCGTCGCCGTCGCCTTCTGGAGCCGCCTCCTTCCGATCGTGCGCACGTTCATCTCCTTCCCCGCCGGCGCCGCGCGCGTCCCCTTCGGGATCTTCTCCCTGTACACCTTCATCGGCTCGGTGATCTGGGCGCTGGCCCTGGCCTGGGTCGGGGTGATCCTCGGCGAGCACTGGCACGACATCCGGAACGTGATGCGCGGGTTCGACCTCGTCATCGTTGCGGCGCTCCTCGTGCTGGGCGTGGTCTGGGCGCGGCACCACTTCCGCTCCGAGCGCGGGGGGACCGCCCCGGAGTGAGCGCCCGGCCAGGGCGTGGTTGACAACCCTCGCTGCCCGCCCTAGCTTCCGCGCCTCAACCCTTTTCCGGCATCTTCGGTCCAATCACCATGGTTGAGTCCGGTCAAAGCGGCCGGCGCGTTGACGGTCCCTCGTCGCACATGATAAATTCACCGGCTCTTTGGGGGATCGTCCAGTGGTAGGACACGTGGCTCTGGACCACGGTACAGGGGTTCGAATCCTCTTCCCCCAGCCATGCCAGAAACGGGACGGTACACCCATGAAGCCGGTTGCGGCGCTATCGTCTAGGGGTTAGGACGGGTGGTTCTCAGCCATCAAACCGGGGTTCGAATCCCCGTAGCGCTACCAACACGATCCCATGCGCCGCGGCGCCTGCGGGCTCACGCCCCACGGCTCGCCGCGAGCGCCGGGATCTTTCTCCTCCTGTTCATGGCCGCTTCCGCCTTCGCGCAGCCCCGCGAGACCACCCGCTCCCGCGCGGCGCGCGCCGCCTCCTCCCCGCGGGCGACCGGCGCCGCGCGCATCCCCGCGAATGTAGAGCGCCTCGATTCCCTTGGCGGCATCACCGAATACCGGCTCCGCTCCAACGGCATGAAGATCCTCCTCTCGCCCAACCACGCCGCGCCCGTGATCACGTTCATGGTCGTCTATCACGTCGGCTCGCGGAACGAGGCGCCCGGGAACACCGGATCGGCGCACCTCCTCGAGCACATGCTCTTCAACAAGAGCACGAAGAACTTCGGCAAGGCGAACCACAAGAAGACGGTCCAGGAGGTGCTCTACGAGGCGGGGGCGGACTATGCCTCGTCGAACATGACCACCTGGTACGACCGCATGAACGGCTACTCCACGCTCCCCGCGGAGAAGCTGGGGACGGCGATGAAGATCGAGGCCGACCGGCTGGGGCGCGCGCTGATCCTCGACTCGGAGCGGCAGCCCGAGATGTCGGTCGTCCGGAACGAGTACGAGATCGGCGAGAACAGTCCCTACCAGGCGCTGGACAAGGCGGTCACCGCCGAGGCGATCCTGGCGCACCCCTACCACTGGGACACGATCGGCTACCGTTCGGACATCGAGGGGGTGTCCACGGAGAAGCTGCGGGAGCACTACCGGAACTTCTTCTACCCCGACAACGCCGAGGCGATTCTCGTGGGCGACTTCGAACCCGCGGCCGCGCTCGCCATGTTCGATCGCGAGTTCGCCGCCTTCGCGCGCTCGAAGACGCCGATTCCCCAGGTGATCACGGTCGAGCCGCCGCAGGAGGGAGAGCGCCGCGCCGTGGTGCGCCGGCCGGGCAACGTGGGGATCGTCGAGATCGCCTACATGCGGCCGAACTCCCTCGATCCCGACTACATCCCGCTGGACGTGCTCTCGACCATCCTCTCCTCGGGGGTGAACTCGCGGCTCTACCAGGCGCTCGTCGAGACGGGCCTCGCGACCGACGTCGGATCCTGGAACTACACGCTGCGCGACCCCTACCCCATCGTCGCGCAGGCCACGGTCACGCCGGGGCGGTCGCACGACGAGGTGGAGCGGGCGATGAAGGCCGCGCTCTACCGGATCGGTAAGGACGGCGTGAGCCCGACCGAGCTGGATCGCGCGAAGAGCCAGCTGGAGGTCTCGGTCGTCCGCGGGCGGGACGGCACGTACGAGCTGGCCTCGTCCCTGGGCGAGGCCGTCGCGTCGGCCAACTGGAAGTGGTTCGTCGGCTACGTGGACGCGCTGCGGAAGGTGTCGGCGGACGACGTGAAGCGCGTCGCGGCGAAGTACCTCGTCCCCGACCACGCGACGGTGGGCTGGTTCGTGCCGGTGACCGAGGAGAAAAAGGAAGCCAAGGTGGGCCTCGCCCCCGCTCCGCCCCGGACCAAGTGGGCCGGCGCCGGCGGCGCATCCCCGCCGGAAGCGGGAGGCTTCGGCACGAGGACGCTCCATCGCGTGCTCCCGAACGGCCTCACGCTGGACGTCGTCGTGAACCACGCGGTGCCGACGGTCGCGGTCCAGGGAACGGTGTTCGCGGGCCGGATGGAGGCTCCGGCCGGAAAGCCGGCGGTGCCCGAACTGACCGCCATGATGCTGACCCGCGGGACGAAGACGGCGGACAAGCGGGCCATCGCCGCGCGGCTCGACGGCGTCGGCGCGCAGCTCCAGGTCTTCACCGGAGTGACCGAGGCCACCATCGTCGGCAATTCGCTCTCCAGGGACCTGAAGCTTCTCCTGGAGACCCTGGCCGACGAGCTTGCGAACTCGACGTTCGCCGATTCCGAGGTCGCAAAGGCCAAGCTGGAAATGCGCGCCAACGTGCTTCGCAGCTCGGAGAGCACCTCGGCGCGGGGGCTGGACCGGTTGACCCGCCTCGCCTTCCCCGAGGGGCATCCCTATCGCGCGGCGACCACGGACGCGATGCTCGCGAGCCTCGACAAGGCGAACGCCTCCGACCTCCGCGCCTTCTGGCGCGCGCGCTACGACGGAGCCGGAACGATCCTCGCCGTCGTGGGCGACGTGGACCCGGAGGCCACGGCGGCGCTGGTCACGTCCCTCTTCGGCGGACTGGAGCGAGGCGCGCGCCCGACCCATGACGCGCCCCCGACCGCCCCGAACGCGCCGGAGCGGGTCGTCGAGACCATGAAGGGCAAGGCGAACGTCGATTTCCTCTATGGCCAGGCGAGCGGGCTCAGGCGAAACGACCCCGATTACGAGGCCGCGCTCGTCGCGAACGCGGCGCTGGGACAGTCGAGCCTGACGTCGCGCATCGGCAAGCGGGTCCGCGACACCGAGGGGCTCTCCTACAGCCTCTACTCGCGCTGGTTCTGGCCCGACTACGCCGACGGGCTCTGGGCCGTGGACGTCGCCGTCGCGCCGCAGAACGTGGCCAAGGCGCTCCGCTCCACCAAGGAAGAGATCGATCGCTACGGGAAGGAAGGGATCACCGACGCGGAAGTGGAGGTCCAGCGGGAGTTCTTCGCCGGCAACTACCTGGTCCGCCTGGGCACGAACGCCGGGGTGGCCGCGGCGCTCTGCACCGCCGAGAAGTTCGGATACGGCCCGAGCTACCTGGACGACTTCCCGAAGCGGATTCGCGCCGTCACGAAGGCGCAGGTGGATGACGTGCTACGCCGGCGGTTCCATCCCGACAAGATGCACCTGGTCGTGGCCGGGGACTTGGACTCGATCCCGCAGTAGCCGCGCGCTCCGGCACTCCCCGGCGTACCCGCTACTTGAGCAGGGTCAGCGTGCGCGTCCTCGTCTGCCCGTCAGTGGTGAGCCGCGCGTAGTAGCGCCCGCTGGCGACCGGAAGGCCGCGGTCGTCCCGCCCATCCCAGCGTGCCTCGTAGCGTCCCGCCAACGTCGGGCCGTCCACGAGCGTCCGCACCAGGGCCCCCGAGACGTTGTACAACCGAAGCGTGACGCGCCCCGCGCTGCCGATCGCGAACGGGATCACCGTGCTCGGATTGAAGGGATTCGGCCGGTTCGCGAACAACCGCGTCGCCGGAGGCTCGGGCGCGTCCGCGACCCCGCTCACGGTCGGGACCGAGGCGGGATTGGCAGGATTCGAACCGCGCGCGAGCTCCCAGCGATCGCGGTACCCGTCCCCATCGCGGTCGATCCCCATGCGCCTTCCCGCGCCCGCAGGGACTCCGAGGTAGGTGATCTCGCCCCCGTTCTGCGCCAGCGAACGAAGGCTGTCTGCTGGGAACGTCCCCTCAGGATCGTAGTCGCTCAGGAACGCGCGCGCGCCGGCCTGGTAGAAGAACCCCTTGGCGACGCCGTCCAGGCGGCCGTGCGCCACCAGGTCGCATTGCCCTGCGTCCGCGGCGGCATAGAGGGAGTCGAGGAGCTGCGTCGTACCGGTGAGGGTCTTGTTCGCCCCGTTCACGGTGATCTCACGCCCGACCGAGGGAGCCGTCCCCGTATCGAACGCGAGAAGGAAGGCCTCGAGGTCGCGGCGCTCCTGGTTGCTCGCGAACGTGAAGACGGGCAGGTTCAGGAAGTCGAACAGATTGTCCATCGAGCCGTCGTGGATGAAGCCGAATCCCCTCTTCTGCGGTCCCGGCGCGTCGGAGAAGCCGGTCTTCTGGTACAGGTTCCGGAGCTGAGGCACCTTCATCGCCTGGCTCTCCTGCAGCGCCTGCGCAGGAATCAGCGCGCGGTTGGTCCCCGTGGGAAGGGTGTGGCACACGCTGCACGTGCCGCCGTCGTGCGGTTTGGTATCGAACTCGATCTTCCCCCGCGTCGGACTCGGCGCGGGGGCGGCCGGATTGGGCCACGTGCGGTCGAGGTTCTGATTCGGATTCGGCGGATACGCCAGGGTGAGGATGAAGTCGGCGAACTGCTGCATCTCGCCGGTCGTGAGCGAGTCGGCGTTCCCCATCAGCGAGACGAACGCGGGATTGAATCGGGTGAAGTCGGACCGGTCGCCGCGCCAGTGGAACGGCGACGTTCCGGACAGGCCGCGGAGCGACTGCGTCGTCATCGGGCCCTTCATCGGATGGAATGGCGGAATCGGGACCGGGTTGGACGGCGCCGGCTGCATGTCGCCCTGCGGATTGCCCAGATCCCAGGCGAGGTTGTCGAAGTTGCCGCCGATGTGGCATGAGGCGCACGCCAGATCGCCGTGATCGGAGAGCATCCCGTCGTAGAGGAAGTGACGTCCCGCCGTGACCGCGGCCGGGCTCGGATCGAATCCGCCGCCCAGCGGCACCTCGCTCTGGAACGATTCCCCGGAGGTGCCGAGCACCGCGACCGAGTTGGAGAAGCGGTTCAGGACGTACAGCCGCTCCCGCGGCTCGTCGAGCGCGAGTCCCGCGGGACCGCTCTTCGTGAGCCGAGGGGCGCTGGAGACGGGAATTCGCGCGGTCACCGCTCCCGTCGAGGGATCGACGACGCCCACGAGGTCGGACCCGAGCGCCGCCACGTAGACCTTGCTCTCGGCCCCATTCACCGCGACTCCGGTCGGCTCGGCCAGGCTGAGCGCCTTTTCGCCGGGAGGCCCCGGAATGGCGTCGTAGACGATGTGCGCGTTCAGATGCCAGGGAGTGACGGCGCCCAGCCCGCCCGCG
>DASQJL010000111.1 GCA_035631035.1 Candidatus Binatia bacterium
GGCGCCGTCCCGGACCGCGATCGCGGCAGCGCTGCTCGTTCTCGTCTCCGGGATTCCCGGGAGCGCTGCCGCCCACGCGTCGGTGCCACCGCCCTCCCTTGCCTGCGACGCCCGCCATCGCTCCGATGATCCGGAATGGCACCTCCTCTTCGGCCAGGCCTATCTGGATACCGTGGTCGCAACCGCCGCCGTCTCGCGCAGCGCTTCGGCGGCCGCGCTTCAGAGCGATCACTGGGACCTCAGGCCTTCGGGCAACCGCCTCATGACCCAATGGAAGCCGATCCATCATCTCCTCTTCCGACTCTTCTCGGGGAAGGCGTTTGGGCGGGTGTTCGTGGACGTGACGCCGCTCGCCGGCCGGCGAACGCAGATTCGCTTCCAGGGAGTGCTGGCCACCCATCGCGACATCGAGCACAACCCCGCCCGAGGATGGGCGGAGCACGCCTACGCCTCCGCGGTGCGCGTCTGGCAGAAGGAGATGCGCGACGACGTGACCCGGTTGGACCCGTGAGCGATCGCATGAAGGTCAGCGTGGTCATTCCCGCGTACAACGAAGAGGTCCTTCTCCCGTCGTGCCTCGATTCGCTGAGCCGCCAGGACTACGCGGGCGAGATCGAGATCATCGTCGTCGACAACGGCAGCACCGACGGGACCGCGCAGGTCGCGCGAGCGCGCGGCGTGCGCGTCGTCACCGAGACCGAGCGGGGCTACAGCCGGGCGCTGGCCAGCGGGTTCGCCGCCGCGACCGGCTCGATTCTCGCGAGCACGGACGCGGACACGGTCGTGCCTTCCTTCTGGATCTCGCGCCTGGTCCATGAATACGCCGAGCGGCCCGACGTCGTCGCCGTGGGTGGGGAGATCGTCTTCTGCAAGCCGAATCTCGGAGCGCGCCTCTTCACGCGCGGCCTCCTTCCGCTGCTGAACCGCGCGGACCGATGCCGCAAGGAGGGCCCGCATCTCTGGGGAGCCAACTTCTCCGTCCTGAGGGGGGCGTTCGAGGCGGCCGGCGGCTGGAATCTCGACTTCAACCTCCAGGTCGACACGGAGCTGTCGGAGCGGCTGCGCGCGCAGGGGCGCGTCGTTCTGCTCGAGGATCTTCCGGTCTACACCTCCTGTCGCCGGTGGAATCGGATGCTCGGCCGGAGCCTCTTCGTCTACGCCACGAACTTCCTCTCGCTGGAGCTCCGCGGCCGCCCCCTCTGGAGATCGTTCCCGAACGTGCGGGAAGCGGCGATTCCGCCGTCCGGCCGGGCGCCCGCGCCCCGCCCGCTGGCGTGGGCCGTTTCTGTGGTCGCGGCGGTTCTCGTCGGCATCGGTGTCTACGACACCATCTCGCCGTGGTCGAGCGCCTTCGGCGGAACGCACTGGAGCGGCCCCGGGGGGGACCGCGCCGTGGCCTTGACGTTCGACGACGGGCCGAACGAGCCCTACACCTCCGAAGTTCTCTCGATCCTGCGTCGCGAGCGCGTTCGCGCGACCTTCTTCCTGATCGGCGACCGGGTACGGCGGGAGCCGGCGGTGGCGGCGGAGATCGCGCGCGAGGGGCATGTGGTGGGGAACCACTCCGAGACGCATCCCTTCGCGCTCGCGCTCGAGCCGGCGGAGCGCATCCGGACGGAGCTGGACCGCGCGGAGCGGCAGATCCACGCCGCGACCGGCATCTATCCGCGCCTCTTCCGTCCGCCGCAGGGACTGCGATCCCCCTGGCTCATGCGCGTTGTCGAGAGCGATTCCCTCGACACCGTGACCTGGGACGATTCGCCGGTGGACTGGAATCCGCTCACCGCGCGGCAGCTCTCCGATCGCGTCGTCTCCGCCGCGCATCCCGGGGCGATCATTCTGCTCCACGACGGCCTGAATCTCGTCCCGGGCGCGAACCGGCGCGTCGTGGTCGAGGGGCTGGCGTCGATCATCGAGCGGCTGCGGGCCGAGGGCTATCGCTTCGTGACCGTGCCGGAGCTGCTCCGCGAGCCCTCCTCACTCTCGCGATGGCCCGCCCGCGATCGGGTCTCGAAGCAGGGTTGAGGCGCGATCACCCCTTCTCCGCGGCCGAGCTGCCGCCGGGGGCGTCCTTCTTCTTCGAGTAGAGCAGGTCGTAGAGCACGGTCCACGTTTTCCCGCCGTCGTTCGAGTTCTCCCCGAGCTGGCGCACCGTGCCGTCCGCCAGCGGCGTCAGCGTGAGACGCGCGGGGATCCGGTCGTTCTTCAGCCCCTGCCGGTAGCCCTCCAGGCGCATGGCGCCGTCGTGGAAGGTCCCGTCGAATTCGGCGATCCCTCCCTGGTCGTCCACCCACGTCTGGTGCCACGTCTTGGTGGTCGGATTGTAGTAGTTGAAGCTCTCGCCCCGGCCTCCCGCCAGGCCCGACCAGTGCTCGTGGATCCAGCAGTCGCCGTTCTCCACGGTGATGGAGCTCTGCCCGGCCGCGCTCCCCTCGGGGGCGCGCACGTCCCACTCGCCGACCCAGAAGTCGAACTGACGGTTCTCGGCCAGGTGAGCGCAGGGGCGCTCGTTCCACTCCACCCGCTGCTGGACCGAGGCGAAGTGGCTCGTGCCGCGGAGCGGCTGCAGATCGGAGTCGGTCTTCAACGACTCGGTCGAGCGGTAGCCCGCCGCGACCGCCTTCTCGAGCCACACGAACGCCTGCGCGCTGTCTCCCATCCGCGTGTAGACGCACGCGAGGTTGTACCGGACCAGCGGATTCTCCCCGATCGCGTCGGACTTGAGATACGCGGGGATCGCCTCCTTGAGATTGCCGAGCTTGAAATAGCTGGTGCCCAGGCGGAACCAGGCGCGGCCATTGCCCGGCTCGCGCTTGGCGATCGCGCCGTACGCCGCGGCCGCGGTCTTCCAATCTCCCTTCTGGTAGGCCACTCCCGCTTCCTGCCAGGTGGGGCTGGGCGGATCGGCGGCGCGACCGGCCGTCGGGAGCGAGAACGCGAGGAACGCGGCGGCGAGAAGGGGGAAGGGGACCGACCGGACGAAGCGCGGATGGCTCACGAAAAAACCCTCTCCGGCGGCCGTGGCACCCGGGCCGGAGCCAGGGTCACGAGGCGGAGGGGGTACCGCTGATCTTAGATCAGGCCGTCGCGAGCGGTCATGGTAAATGTGGCGGGCTTCACGGCCGGGGCTCGACGGTGACGTATTCGTTCGACGGAGCCGCGCTCCCCCCGGTGCGCAGGTCCTCGGCGAACATGTCGGGCAGCTCGCTCTCGCGGATGGCGCGCATGGCCCGCTCGATATCGTAGTCGACCCGCACGAACGTGGCGTGCGGTGCCGCTTCGTCCACCTCGAGCAGCACGTAGCCCGCCTGCCAGTTGCCGTCCTTCGGCTTTCCCACGGAGCCGGTGTTGATGAAGTGCATGCCGCCGACCTCCCGGTACCAGGGCCGGTGCGTATGCCCGAACGCGATGACGTCGCCCGGCCGCATCCCGGCGATTTGGGCCATCTGCAGGCAGAAGGAGTCGGGGCGGTCCTCGGTCCAGTACAGGGTGTTCGCGACGGGAGAGGCGTGCACCAGGACGATCCGGGGGCCGTCGGGCACGTGCCCGCCCATGACCCTCAGGTCCAGGCGAAACGGCAGCCCGGCGAGGTAATGGCGGGTCTCGTGATGGATGTGCGTGCGGGTCCAGGCATAGCTCCGATGGGCCAGCTCTTCCTGGCGCGGATTCTCGTAGCGGCATCCGCAGTGGGGGTAATTGGTCGCGGTGGTGGAATCGTAGTTGCCCGCCACCCCGGCGATTCCCCGATAGCGGAGGCGCGCGACGACCTCGTCGGGCCAGGGTCCGTAGCCGACCAGGTCCCCGAGGTGATACGTAGCGTCGATCTCGTTTCGCGTCTCCAGGTCGGCGAGGACCGCCTCGAGCGCGGGGAGATTCCCGTGGATGTCCGAGATCAGGGCGTATTTCACGAAGCCGCTCCCGGGGTCGCGGGTCTCAGCGCCGGAGCCGCCATGGGCTCGGCGGGGCGGTCCTCGGGGAACCAGTGCCGCGTGCGGTTGCACGCCGCGCACACCGAGAGCATGACCGGGACCTCCACCAGGACCCCGACCACCGTGGCCAGCGCGGCGCCGGACCCCGGGCCGAACAGGGTGATGGCCACGGCGACGGCCAGCTCGAAGAAATTGCTCGCCCCGATCAGCGCGCCCGGAGCGGCGACGTTGTGGGGAACGCGGAGCCAACGCATCAGGCCGTAGGCCAGGCCGGCGTTGAGATAGACCTGGATCAGGATCGGCACCGCGATCAGGAGCACGTGGAACCAGCGGCTCGTGATGTTGTCGGCCTGGAACGCGAAGATCAGGACCAGCGTGGCGAGGAGCGCCAGGGTCGTGATCGGGCGGAAGACCGGAAGGAACGCGCGCTCGAACCAGGCTGCCCCCTTGGCGCGCAGGAGAAGGACCCGGCTCAGTCCGCCGAGGGTCAGCGGGATCACGATGAACGCGATCACGCTGGTGAGGAGCACCGCGAACGGCACCGTGAGCGCGCTCGCCCCCGCGACCAGCAGGCTGACGATCGGCGCGAACGCCACGAGCATGATCAGGTCGTTCAGCGAAACCTGCACCAGGGTGTAGGCCGGGTCGCCGTCGGTGAGATAGGACCAGACGAACACCATGGCCGTGCATGGGGCCGCGGCCAGGATGATGGTTCCGGCGACATACTGGTCGGCCAGCGCGGGACCGAGAATCGGCAGGAAGAGATGCTTGAAGAAGACCCAGGCCAGCAGGGCCATCGAGAACGGCTTGACCAGCCAGTTGACGAACAGGGTGACCAGGATGCCCCGGGGCCGGCGGCGCACGCCGGCGATGCTCGCGAAGTCCACCCGGAGCATCATCGGGTAGATCATGAGCCAGATCAGGATGGCGATCGGAAGGTTGATCCGGCTGTCCCGGCCGAATTCCAGGCCGCGCAGCGCGCCCACGAAGCCCGGCGCGGCCTTGCCCAGGAGGATGCCGGCCGCCATGCAGAGCGCGACCCAGAGCGTGAGAAAGCGCTCGAATCGGTTCATCGGGTCGCGGAGCGCAGGGCGAGCGCCTTCGCTCCCGCCGCGCGCCGGGAGCGTCCCGGGCCGGCCGCGCACAGCTCGGACATCGGAATGGCGAGGACGGCGCGGAGCCGTTTCCGATCCCGCAGCACGGCCGGGTCCCGCTGCAGAGCCCCGCGGAGCATGGTGAGGATGGGATGCGCATAGGCGTTGGTGCCTCGCGGCGTCAGCGCGTATTCGATCCACTTGCCCTCGCGCCGGTCGCGCACCAGGCCCGCGTGCTTGAGGATCGCGAGGTGCTTGGATACCGTGGAGGGGGCAAGCCCCAGGACCGCCTGCACCTGGCAGACGCACAGCCCGCCGGCTTCGAGGAGCTTGAGAATCCGGGTGCGCGTGGGGTCGCCGGCTGCCTTGAGCGCGAGTTCCAGGTCCCGCATGCGAGCGTCCTCCGTTTCGTCAATTCGCCACATGGCGAATCATAAAGGAGCCGAGTCGATGGATCAAGTGGCGTTGGTCACCGGGTCGACGCGAGGAATCGGTCACGAGACGGCGCGCCAGCTCGCCGCGCGGGACGACACGGTGATCGTCACCGGGCGAAGTTTGCGGGCGGCCAGCGAAGCCGCCGCCCGGATCGGGCCGCGCGCCGTGGCTCGAGCCCTGGACGTCGCGGACCCGGCGTCGGTCGCCGCGCTGGGCCGCTGGATCGAGAGCGAGATGGGGCGCCTGGACATCGTGGTGAACAACGCGGCGGTCCTCCTCGATGAGGGCGGGAGCATCCTCACGCTCGACCCTGAGACCTTCGAGGCCACGATGCGCACGAACGTGCTCGGGGCGCTGCTCGTGACTCAGGCGGTGGCGCCGCTCCTGCGCCGCGCTCCCGCGCCGCGCGTCGTGAACGTCTCCTCCGGCGCGGGGCAGATCTCCTCCATGACCACCTACGCGCCCGGGTACTCCATTTCGAAAGCGGCGCTGAACGCGGTCACCGTGCTGCTCGCCGCGGCGCTTCCGGACGCGCGCGTGAACTGCGTGGATCCGGGGTGGGTGCGGACGGACATGGGCGGGCCGCATGCGACGCGGGGCGTGGAGAAGGGGGCGGAGACGATCGTGTGGCTCGCGACCTTGCCGGCGAACGGGCCCACCGGAGGCTTCTTTCACGACCGGAAGCGGATCGCGTGGTAACGGCGCCGTTCCCGCGGCGCCGAAAAGCCCTAGAAATCGATGACGAACTTCCCGTCCTTGTGGAGCAGCTCGCCATCCACGCGGATCTCGCCCCCCTGGCGCAGATCGCACACCATGTCCCAGTGCACCGCCGAGAGGTTGGTGCCTCCCGACTCGGGAATGCTCGCCCCCAGCGCCATATGGAACGTGCCCGCGATCTTCTCGTCGAAGAGGGTGTTCCGCATGAAACGGGTCACCCCCTTGTTCGTGCCGATGGCGAACTCGCCGGGCACGCGCGCGCCGGGGTCGATGTCGAGCGTCTGGTTCAGGAAGTCCTCGCCCTTGTCCGCTCTGGCCTCAACGACCCGCCCCTTCTCGAGCCGCAGGCGGACGTTCGTGACCTCGCGTCCCCGGTACACGGCGGGGTAGGTGTAGCGGACGCGCCCCTCCACCGAGCCCTCGACGGGGCTCGTGAACACCTCGCCGTCGGGCATGTTGGCGCGTCCGTCGCAATTGATGAACGGGCGCCCCTCGATGCTCAGGCGAAGGTCGGTGTCCGGGCCGAGCACGCGGATCTCCTTCTTCCCCCGCATCCAGTCGACGATGCGCTGCTGCCAGAGGGAGAAGCGCTTCCAATAGCCGATCGGGTCGTTCCGATCGGGAAGGCAGGCGCCGTAGACCAGCTCCTCGAACTCGGTGAGGCCCATCTCGGCATCCTGTGCGGAGGCGTGCGTGGGGAACTGGGTCCCCACCCACCGCAGCTCCTTCGCCGCGTGGCGCTGCATGAAGATTCGGGTCACCTCTCCGGCGGCCTTCTGGTTCAGGGCCATCTTCTGCGGGGGGACGTTGGTGAGCGACTTGGTGTTCGCGCTGCCCCAGATCCCGATGAAACCCTCGTAGGTCTCCATGACCTGGCGGAAGGGGGGCGGCACGTGCTGGAGCTGATCGTCCGAGGCGTGGCGGTAGAACTCCTCGTCCAGGCCGGGGATCTGGGCGAGCACGAAGGGATGCGCGCCCGCCTTCAGCACCTCGGCATACACCGCGCGGATCAAGGGCTCCGCCAAGGTGCTCCCCTGGATCGCTACCCTCTGGCCGGGCTTGGCCGCGATGGAGTAGTTCACCAGCAGGTTGGCCAGCTGTTCCGCGCGCGGATCGGGCATGGCGCGGGAGCCTACACCACGGGCAAGGCCCTGTCATTCGATCCCTGCAGGCCGCTCCCCGCGGCTCCTCGCGGAAGCGCGCCTGGACCCTTTTCTACTGTCCGACGGTCGTCGTCGACGGCCTGACCTCGCTGGTCTCTTTCGTGCCGAGCAGGTGGATCAGCCCGACGGCGAAGTTGGCCGCGGTCACCCCGCCGAGGCCGCGCATCGTCGAGGAGGACTTGCCCACCCGCCGGTCCACGTCCGCCGTCTGATCCGCCACGCTGGTGATTCGCCGGTTCAGCGACGCGTTCTGCTCCGCGAGGGCGAGGGAATCGGCCACGCGCTGCGCCTGGAACGCGACGATCCGGTTGTTGCTCGCCGCGAGGTCGGCGCGAAGGGCCTCGTTCTCCTCGGTCAGGAGCGCGCTGTGCTGCTGGAGCACCGCGAGCGTCGCCGTCAGTCCCTCCTGCTCCTTCGAGAGCTGTGCCAGGCTCGCCGACATCCGCGCGATCTTGACCCCGGCCTGAGCCAGGCTGCTTTCGGCGACCGCCGCCGCGATCCCGGCGATCCGGCTGTCGGTCGTCTTCTCGTTCACGCGCTGCATCAGGTCCTGGATGTCCGATACGAACTTGCCCGTCGTGCCGGCCGCCAGGGCGCGGTTCCGCTGCTCGCGGACCTCGTTCACGCGGATTCCGGCCACGATGAGCCCGGAGAGGACGACCACCGCGACGACGAGCCCCGCCAGCACCCAATTGCGAATCGTCCACTGCTTCTCGTGAATCTCGATGACCGGAGATTCCGGTGCTTCATCCGACAAGCGTCTCATCTCCTGCCTCCTGGGCGCACCGGCCCGAAACGAAAAAAACGCCCTCTCGCGGCTGATCGCCGCGCGGGGCGCTGTCGAATGGGGCTGCCAAGGGTCCCTCCTTTCGGGGACCTGCTTCCGGCGTTACGACCTGACGGTACACCCGGGCCGGGTCCCGTTTCCTACTACCTAGGTACCATCCCTTGTCGGAGCCCCGGGTTGCCCCTAGACTCGGGGCGCCACCCGCGCTTCCCCCATCGGAGGACCCCGTGAACGCGCTCGAAGCCTTGAAGGCGCGCCTGCTCGAAGCGAGCGACCTCGAGCACGCGGCCAGCCTGCTGCACTGGGACCAGACGACCTACATGCCCCCCGGCGGCGCGGAAGCGCGCGGCCGGCAGATCGCGCTCCTCTCCAAGCTGGCGCACGAGCGGTTCACCGACCCGGAGACGGGAAGGCTGCTCGAGGCGGCGGAGCGGGAGACGGCTTCGCTCCCGTACGATTCGGACGAGGCCTCGCTGGCCCGCGCCACCCGCCGGGACTGGGAGCTGCAAGTGCGGCGGCCGTCGAGCCTCGTGGCGGAGCTGCACGAGCAGGCGGCGCGAAGCTACCAGGCGTGGATCGCGGCGCGTCCGGCGAACGATTTCGCGAGCGTCCGCCGCCATCTGGAACGGACGCTCGAGCTCTCGCGGCGCATGGCCGACTGCTATCCCGGCTACGACCACATCGCCGACCCCCTGATCGCGTTCGCCGACTACGGCATGAAAGCCGAGACGATCCGTGCGCTGTTCACCGAGCTGCGCCGGCGCCTGGTGCCGCTGGTCCAGGCGATCACGTCGCGTCCGCCCGCCGACAATTCCTGCCTGCATCGCCATGCCCGGCTCGAGGATCAGTCGGCGTTCGGTCTCGAGGTGATCCGGCGCTTCGGATACGACTTCCAGCGCGGGCGTCAGGACTACACGCGCCATCCCTTCATGACCAAGTTCTCGCTCGGGGACGTGCGGATCACGACCCGCGTGAACGAGGACGATCTGACGGACATGCTCTTCTCCACGCTGCACGAATCCGGACATGCCCTCTACGAGCAGGGGATCGACCGGAGCTACGAGGGGACGCCGCTCGCGTCCGGCACCTCCTCCGGTGTGCACGAGAGCCAGTCGCGGCTGTGGGAGAACCTCGTCGGGCGAAGCCGCGGCTTCTGGGAGTTCTTCTTCCCCCGCATGCAGGCGGCTTTCCCGGAGCAGCTTCGCGGGGTGTCGCTGGACGTGTTCTACAAGGCCGTGAACCGCGTGGAGCGCTCGTTGATTCGCACCGATTCCGACGAGGTCACGTACAACCTGCACGTGATGCTGCGATTCGAGCTGGAGCTGGATCTCCTGGAAGGGAAGCTGGCCGTCGCGGACCTCCCGCGCGCGTGGCGCGAGCGGTTCGAGCGGGACATCGGGTTGCAGGTTCCCGACGACCGGAACGGCGTGCTGCAGGACGTGCACTGGTTCGGCGGCCGCATCGGGGGCGCCTTCCAGGGCTACACGCTGGGAAACATCCTCTCGGCCCAGTTCTTCGATGCGGCCGTGTCGGCGCATCCGTCGATTCCGGACGAGATCCAAAAGGGCGAGTTCGGGACGCTGCACGGGTGGCTGCGCGAGAACATCTACCGCCACGGCGCCAAGTTCACGCCCGCCGAGCTGGTGCGGCGGGTGACGGGACAGGACCTCACGGTCGAGCCGTACATGAACTACCTATGGCGGAAGTTCGGACCGCTCTACGGGCTGCGGAAGGAAGAGCTGGGCGGCGTGAGCGTCGGATGAGTCCCCGCCGCAAGCGGGAGTGGTTCGACGACGACGGGTTCTGGCGCGATCTGTATCCCTTCATGTTTCCCGAGAATCGCATCGAAGCCGCCGTCAGGGACGTGCCCAAGCTGATCCGGCTGGCCCGCCCGCGAGGCAAGTCGGTCCTCGACCTCGCCTGCGGTCCGGGCCGGTTCTCGATCGCGTTCGCGAAGCGCAAGTACCGCGTGACCGGCGTGGACCGGACGCGCTACCTATTGGACCGGGCCCGCGCCAGGGCGAAGAATGCGAAGGTCCAGGTGGAATGGGTGCGCGAGGACATGCGCGACTTCGTGCGCCCCGGCGCGTTCGACCTCGCGCTCAGCCTGTTCACGTCGTTCGGATACTTCCGGGACAAGAGCGAGGACGTGCGGGTGCTTCGCCAGGTTCTCGAGAGCCTGAGGCCCGGCGGTGCCCTCGTGGTGGAAGTCATGGGGAAGGAGCAGATCGCCGGGATCTTCGCCCCCGTGAGCGCCGACAAGGTTGGAGACAGCCTGCTGGTCCAGCGCCGCGAGATCTTTGACGACTGGACGAGGATCTGGAACGAGTGGACCCTCATCCGCGGCGGCCGGGCCAAGACGTACGAGTTCAGCCATACGCTCTACTCCGGTCAGGAGCTGCGCGAGCGTTTCGAGCAGGCGGGCTACTCCGACGCGAAGCTGTACGGGAATTTCGAGGGTGAACCGTACGGCCGGCGCTCGCCGCGCCTGGTCGCGGTGGGATGGAAGGAAGGGAAACGATAGTGCAACGACCCTCGGCATGTCTCGGACGCGCTGGTTCGGTTCGTCGGTCTCGTGTTTCCCTTGGAGCCAGGAGGAACCCATGCGACGTGTGCTGATTCCGGCCGCTCTCATTCTGATGAGCCTCGCTCCCGTGCACGCGCTCGCGGCGTGGGGTCTCGGCGCCAACCTGGGCCTGACCGTTCACGATCCCGCCGAGTCCGGAGCGGATAACGTCACCCTGATCGGGTTCCCCAGCCAGGCCAGCGTGTTCACGTCGTTGCGCCCGGGGCTGCGGGTCGCGTATGCGGGGGATTCCTCGCCGCACGAGGCGTACCTGGACGTGAGCCTCGATCACGAGGCCTCGAACGGAGAGAATTTCACCGCGGTGCGCCTCGGCGGGAACTATCAGTACAACTTCAACGGCTCTTCATTCCGGCCCTACGTCACGGCCGGTCTGGGCGTCTTCAGCGAGCACGCCAATTTCCTTGGGAGCACGAGCGCCACGTCGATGACCTTCGGCGGCGGTGCGGGCGTCGGTTTCCCGATCGGCAACCAGGCCGGACGCCTCCGCCTGGAGGCGCGCTTCGACAAGCTTCAGGAAGGGAAGGACAATGGCGACGTGGTGATCGGCGAGGCCACCATCCGGAGCCTGCTGTTCGGATTCGACCTCTGGCTCCGATGAACGACGCCAACGTGAGAGCCAAGCCGCCCACCGCGCCGATCCTGGTCCTCGGGCTGTTCGCAGGTCTCCTCGCGGGCCTGACCTCGTGCGGGCGGGGCGGAGACTCGGGGCCCGCAATGACCGCGGCCGAGGCCGACACCCTGATGAAGTCCTATGCCAAGGATCGCTCCGATACGGAGACCTGGCTCAAGTCCTCGCCGACGTCCTACCTGGCCACGACCCAGCGCCAGGACTTCGGGGATCGCGCCACGATGACGATCGGAAGCGCTGCCGGGAGCGACGTACGGGTCGAGGACCCGGCGGTGAAGCCGCATCACCTGCGGGTGACGGTCGAGGGCGACTCGTTCCGTGTCGAGGGGGTAGACCGCGGCGCAACGTTCGAGATCCTCAAGGACTCCACGACGACGACCTCGGCCACGGTGCCTCCGTCGAGCATCAAAGTCGGGCGGTTCACGATGCGCTTGTCGCACCAGCGTTTCCCGGCGATCATCGTCTTCGACCCGCAGAGCCCTCGCTTCCAGCTGTACAAGGGGATCAAGTACTTCCCGCCCGATCTCGCCTACCACATCGTCGCCGGCCTCACGCCCAATCCCCATCCGGACACGACGATCATCCTCTCGACGCGTGGCAATCGCCGGCGCGCCGTGCGCGTGGGCTGGTTCGACTTCAAGGTGAAGGGGACCCCCGTTCGGCTGGAGGCCAACCGCCTGCTCGAGCCCGGCGTCGGGGAAAAGGACGTGAGCCTCTTCTTCACCGACGCGACGACCGGGAAGGAGAGCTACGGCGTGGGCCGCTACTTGGATCCCGAGCTGCGGCCCGACGGGCGCTACGCGCTCGATTTCAACAAGTGCTACAACCCCGCGTGCGCCTATTCGGAGCACTACAACTGCCCCATCCCGCCGGCCGAGAACCACCTCAAGATTCCGATCGCGGCCGGGGAGATGGACTCGCACTACATGCATTGACCGTCAGGCCGCGCCGCTACCCCAATCACCGCAACGAGATACGCGCTGTTTCAACTTACCCTTGAAACCTGACCTCGCGCGTTAGGTATCCTTAAAGCTGCGTACTTCCACTCGGAGGGCGACCTTGATCCGCGAGCTCCCTCCCAAGGGCGCTTCCCATGGTGAGTCATCGCCGGCCACCCGCGCCGTACCGGCGCGTTTTGCCGTGGCCCTTGCGTGCGTGCTCCTCGGAGCCGTGATGCGAAGTTCGCTCGACGGCGTGCTCGGTCCCACCGGCCTTCCGTTCCTCTTCTTCTTCCCGGCGGTCGCCGCCGCGGCATGGTTCGGCGGTCTTGCTCCCGGAATCATGGCGATTCTGGCCGCCGCACTCCTCGCCAAGTGGCTCTACCTGACTCCGGTCCACAGCCTCGCCATGCCCGGGAGCTTCGACATCGCCGCCCTTCTCGGCTTCCTTTCAGGCTCCGCGCTCATCGTGTTCGCGATCGAGGCCGTTCACCGCTCTCGTGCGCGCCTCGTCCTCGAGCTGCAGGAGCGACAGCGCGCCGAATCGGGCATGGCCAAGGCCTACGAGCAGCTGGCGACGACCCTGCGCAGCATCGGCGATGGCGTCATCGTCACCGACGCCGAGGGCTTGATCACTTCCATCAATGCCGAGGGGGAACGCCTGACCGGTTGGAGGAGTGCGGAGGCGGTGGGGACGTCGCTCACGACCGTATTCCGCATCATTCACGAGAAGACCCGGAATCCTGTCGAGAGTCCGGTCGCGAGCGTGCTGCGCGACGGCCGCGTCGTCGCGCTCGCGAATCACACCGTCCTGCTTGCCCGTGACGGACGCGAGATTCCGATCGACGACAGCGCCGCGCCCGTCCGGCGCGGCGACGGTCCGATTCTCGGAGTGGTCCTCGTCTTCCGCGACGCGACCGCACAGCGCGCCGCCTACGAGGCGCACGCCCGTCTGGCCGCCATCGTCGAGTTCTCGGACGATGCGATCTTCACGAAGAGCCTCGACGGGATCGTTCGAACCTGGAACCGGAGTGCCGAGCGGCTTTTCGGATATCGAGCCGATGAGATCGTGGGAAAGCCGATCACGACGCTCATCCCGCCGGAGCTCCACCACCAGGAGCCGGAGATTCTGTCGCTGCTCCGGAGCGGCCGTCCTGTCGACCGCCTGGAGACCGACCGGATCACCAAAGACGGCCGGCGCCTCCGGGTATCGCTCAGCATCTCACCGCTTCGGGATTCCGAGGGCGAGCTGATCGGGGCCGCGAAGATCGTCCACGACATCACGGAGATCGCCGCGGCGCGCGAGTCCCTGGCACGCGAGA
This sequence comes from Candidatus Binatia bacterium, assembly GCA_035631035.1. Classification (NCBI taxonomy): domain Bacteria; phylum Candidatus Binatota; class Binatia (SeqCode); species Binatia bacterium. The sequence goes on from DASQJL010000111.1 coordinate 13,601, forward strand.
AGGAGCTCCTCGCGACCACGCTGGCGAGCATCGGGGACGCCGTGATCGCGACCGACCCCGAGGGGCGCGTCACCTTCCTGAACGGGGAGGCGGAACGGCTCACCGGCTGGACGAGCGCCGACGCGAGAGGGCGCCCGCTTCCGGAGGTCTTCCATATCGTGAACGAGCAGACCCGGGCGATCGTCGAGAACCCGGTCGAGAAGGCGCTTCGCCTTGGCGCGGTGGTTGGGCTCGCCAACCATACGGTGCTCCTCGCCAGGGACGGCTCGGAATGGCCGATCGACGACAGCGCGGCGCCCATCATCATGAACGGCCGCGTGTTCGGGGTCGTCCTCGTGTTCCGCGACGTGACGGAACGGAAGCAGGTGGAGGCGGCCTTGCGCGAGAGCGAACGCCGTTTCCGCCTCATGGCGGACGCCGCCCCGGTGCTCATCTGGACCACGGGGACGGACATGGGCGCCACGTGGTTCAACAAGGGCTGGCTCGATTTCGTGGGCCGCCCGATCGAGCGGGAGATCGGCGCCGGCTGGCTCGATGGAATCCATCCGGAGGACGTGCCGTCCTGCCGCCAGACCTACGGCATGGCCTTCGCCGCGCGCGAGCCGTTCTCCAGGACCTACCGGCTGCGGCGCCACGATGGCGAGTACCGCTGGGTGTTCGACCGCGGGGTTCCCTTGTACGACTCGAGCGGGGCCTTTGCGGGTTACATCGGGTCGAGCGTCGACGTCACCGAAAGCATCCTGGCGGAGAAGGCGCGACGTGACGCCGACCGGCGCAAGGACGAGTTCCTCGCGATTCTCTCTCACGAGCTGCGGAATCCGCTCGCGCCGATCCGGATGGCGGTCGGACTCCTGCGTCAGATCGGTCCGCCCGATCCCGAGCTGCATGAGCTGCGAGACATCATCGAACGGCAGACGAGCCAGCTTTCCCGCCTGCTGGACGACCTCCTGGACGTGAGCCGGATCGCCTCCGGCAAGATCGTGCTGCGGAAAGAGCGGATCCACCTCGGCCTGGCCATCGCGAGTGCCGTGGAGTCGGTGCGCCCAGCCGTCCAGGCGCGGAACCACGAGCTCGCCGTCACCATGCCTTCGGATGCGATCTACCTGGACGGCGACCTGGGCCGGCTGGCCCAGGTCTTCACGAACCTCCTTCACAACGCCGTGAAGTACACCGAGAACGGCGGACGCATCAGGCTGTGGGTCGAGCGGGAGGGGAGCGACGTGCTCGTCGGCGTGCGGGATACGGGCGTCGGGATCGCGCCGGAGCAGCTGGGGCGCGTCTTCGAGATGTTCGCCCAGGTGGACGAATCGCTGGAGCACAGCCAGGGAGGGCTGGGGGTGGGCCTCTCCCTGTCGCGGACCCTGGTCGAGCTTCATGGAGGACACATCGAGGCGCACAGCGACGGGATCGGCCACGGTAGCGAGTTCATCGTGCGCCTGCCCATCGTGCTGGCGCCCGAGCCGGAATCTCGTGGGCAAGGGCTCGCGACGGGTCCGCCCTCGGCGCCGACGGGAACCCGCATCCTGATCGCGGACGACAACGTGGACTCGGCCGCGGTGCTTGCCTGGAGCCTTCGTCGTTCCGGCCACGAGGTGCGCGTAGCCCATGACGGGGAGTCGGCGCTGGAGGCCATCCAGGTGTTCCAGCCTCGGCTTGCGATCCTGGACATCGGGATGCCCCGGCTGAATGGATATCAGCTTGCGGCCAGGATTCGTGAGCGCCTGGGGCCGGACGTGGTGCTGGTCGCGGTCACCGGCTGGGGTCAGGAAGAGGACAAGCGCCGCGCCCTGGCCGCTGGGTTCAACCACCATCTCACGAAGCCCTTGGACCTCTCGGACATCGAGAAGTTGGTCACGACCCTATGTTGAGCCGGGCGCCGGTGCGCTGCCGCCGCTCGTGAGCCCTCCGCGCGCCGAATCACGCGTTATCGTCGTGGAATGCCACTCTCTGAAGTTCACGGCCCCTCGAAGGCGGGGATGCCGAACCCGACCCTGTTCCGGATAGGAGGACTCGCGACTTGAGCCGCCATCGGACGTTCGCTTGGATGAAGTATGGGTCCGCCATCATGGCGCTCGCCCTGGCTTTCACCGCCGCTCCCGCCAGCGCCCGGATCGGAATCGGCAATCCGGTCAAGAAGATGAAGGACAAGATCCAGAACAAGGCCGAGGGCAAAGCCGCTCCGGGCGCGGACGACGCGTCCGCGGGGCCGCCGACGTTCGACGACGTCACCCTCGAGCTCACCGACGCCCGAATCGCCGGCATCATCGACGCCTACCAGAAATCGAAGAAGTTCGCCGCAGGACGGGCCCCTCTCAATGCCAAGCGCACGCAGCTGATGGATGAGCGCAACAAGCTGAACGACAAAGAAGGGGACCGGATGCGCGAGCTTCGCGGAAAGCGGGGCGACGTGGAGGAGTGCTATCAGGGTGGCTATCGGGCCGCGGCGGACAAGAAGGCCGAGGACTACAAGAACCGCGCCCTCTCCGACCCCGCCCTCCGCGACAAATTCACCAAGGCGGCCATGCAGTACAACGAGGCCGCCGCCAAGGGCGACAGCTCCGCGATCCAGAAGCTGCAGGCCATCCTCACGGGCGAGATCCTCCCGTCCAAGGAGGACTCGGCCGCGGTTCGGGCCAAGTGCGGCCCGATGCCGCCGAAGTCAGCCGCCGAGATCAAGGATGAGCAGCTCTCCAAGGACATTGACGCGATCGATGAGCAGATCCGCGGGATCGATGAGGAAGTCTCGAAGGTGGGGAACGGAGGCTTGAACCCGCAGCAGTGGGGCACGGCCCTCGAGCGGATTCAGCAATACGTGCAGGGGAAGAAAGCGAAGAAGGAGCCCAAGATGTACACCGACCAGGAGATCCGAGCCATCGAGAAGCGGCTCGCCGAGCTCGAAGAGGCGATGGGGATCTGACCGTGCGCGCGCGGCGCGCGATCTCCGCCGCCACGGTCCTGGTCGCGATCGGTCTGGCTTCGCCCCTGGCCGCCGAGGGGCTCGCGACCCTCGCATTCGATCACCACGGTACCTGGCACACCTTCTGGCGCTCCGACCATCCGCCGGCGCGCTGGGCGGGCCCGGATTCGATGTTGAGCCGCTCGCTCGTCTGGAAGCGGCTCGCGCGGGGGGCGGACTGGTCGAGCGTCCGGCTGGCTTGTGCCGCCCCCGTCTGGCGCGCCCGCCTGATCGTGGCGCGACTCGATCCCCGGGACGTGGCGCTGTCGCTCGTGTTGGATCTCAGCCGCGACGAGGGCCGGCCCGCGTGGACCATCGACCGCGCTCCCGAGGATGCCATCCTCGCCGTGAACGCGGGGCAATTCATCCGTACGATGCCTTGGGGCTGGGTCGCCACGGACGGACGTCAGCGCCTTCGCCCCGGTTTCGGCCCGCTCTCCAGCGCGGTTGCGGTCGATGCCTCGGGGCGCGTGCGCTGGGCGCACGGCGACTCGCTCCTCGACGCGACCGGGGTGGTCGCCGGCTTCCAGTCCTACCCGACCCTCCTCGAGGGCAACGGGGTCGTGCCCGCGACGCTCAGGTCCCCGAATCCGCTCGTGAATCTCCACCATCACGACGCCCGGCTCGCCCTCGGCCAGACCCGGGAGGGATCCCTCCTGATCGTGATGACACGCTTCGACGCCATGGGCGATGAGGCGGGCGGGTTTCCGCTCGGCCCCACGACGCCCGAGATGGCGGCGATCCTGGGCGCCCTGGGGGCGAGCGATGCCGTGATGCTCGACGGGGGGATCTCGGCGCAGCTCCTTCTCAGGGAAACCGGCCGGAAGCCGCTCCGCTGGCCGGGCGTGCGGAAGGTCCCGCTCGCGCTGATCGCGCGGCCACGCCAGCCACGAACTCGGTGACGACCCGCCAGTACGCTTCCGGGCGATCCTTCCATGGGAAGTGGCCCGCTCCCTCGATCACCTCATGTCGCCCCAATCCCGCGGGAAGCGCCTGGGCCAGCTCCCGCCCCACTTCGGGAGCCATGACCGGATCGAGCGACCCTGAGACGATCAAGGCCGGGCACTGAATGCGGTCGACCTGGTTCATGACGTCGAAGGTTCCGAGCAGGGGCATGTAGCGCCGGTTGAGCGGGGCGTTGATCACGCCATACCGGCGATCGGGAAGCGAAGGGCCGAACAGGGCCCAGCAGGGCAGCCACTCCTCGCGCGTCACCTCCTCGCCACCGTACGCCCGCCGAACGACGTCCGCGACCTCATCACCCCCGATCGAACGGAAGCGCTCCACCATGCTCGGAATGTCCATTCGCCCGCCGGCGCTGTCCACGATGATCGCGGCGGCGTGACCGGGATGGCGGATCGCGTGGACCAGCGCGATGAAGCCGCCCATCGAATGCCCGTACAGGATCGGGCGCTCGATGCCGAGCGCGTCGCACAAGGCGCACACGTCCTCGGCGCACGCCTCGTAGCTGAAATCGGCGGGATCGCCCCATGCCGAGCGGCCGTGGCCGCGCAGGTCCAGATAGACCACCTGGGCCACGTCGGCCAGCCGGTGGAAGTCGGGCTTCAAGTAGTAGTGGTCGAAGCTGCCGGGACCCCCGTGCAGGAGCACGACCGTGGGCCGGCGACGCCACGCGCCGTCTTCGGGAATCAGGACGGGTCCGTCCACATCGAACCACAGGGTCGTGCCGTTCACGTCGATGCGCATGCGCCGCTCCTGGGACGTTCTGGAGGGATTCGAGTCGGGCTGAGTTCGGCCCCGCGGTCGCGCCTCACGAGGGCATTGGAGGGCGAGGAGCGTCCGACAGGGGTGCCGCGGGGGGAAGCCCCGTGACCTCGAGGATCTCCTGCTCGTCCAGCGTCTCGCGCGCGAGCAGTGCATGCGCCAGCGCATCGAGGGCGGCGCGGTGTTCCGTGAGGAGACGCTTCGCCTCCTCGTGACTCTCGTTGATGATCCGCAGCACCTCGGCGTCCACCGCGCTCGCCGTCTCCTCGCTGTAGGGCTTGGCCGCTCCGTAGCCGTCCATCAGGCCGAGGTAGGGATTCTCGCGCGGCGCCAGCTGCACCATCCCCAGCCGTTCGCTCATCCCCCAGCGCGTGACCATGCTCCGGGCCAGCTCGGTCGCCTGCTCGATGTCGTTCTGCGCCCCGGTGGTCTTGGTGCCGAAGACGATCTCCTCGGCGGCGCGGCCGCCGAGCATGCCCACGATGCGCGCGCGAAGGTACGCCTCGGGATAATTGTAGCGGTCGCTCTCCGGGCGCTGGTAGGTGACGCCGAGCGCCTGGCCGCGCGGGACGATCGAGACGCGGTGGACCGGATCGGCCCCGGCGACGACCAGCCCGAGGATGGCGTGGCCGCCCTCGTGGAAGGCGATGCGCTCGCGGTCGGCGCGGGAGAGGATCAGGGGCCGCTCCGGTCCCAGGACGATCTTCTCGAGCGCATCGAGAAAGTCCTTCTGATGGACATCGTTCTGCCCGCGACGCGCCGCGAGCAGGGCAGCCTCGTTCACCAGATTGCGCAGATCGGCCCCGGCCAGTCCCGGCGTCGCCCCCGCGACCTCGCCCAGGTTCACGTCGGGGGCCAGCGGAACCCGGCGCGTGTGGACGCCGAGGATCGCCTCGCGCCCCTTGCGGTCCGGCAGGTTCACGATCACGCGGCGGTCGAACCGCCCGGGGCGCAGAAGCGCCCGGTCGAGGATCTCGGGCTGGTTCGTGGCCGCGAGAACGATGATGCCCTCGCGGCTGGAGAATCCGTCCATCTCGGTCAGGATCTGGTTCAGGGTCTGCTCCTGCTCGCTCGAGCCTCCGATGGAGATCTGTCCGCGCGCGCGCCCAATCGAATCCAGCTCGTCGATGAAGATGATCGCCGGGGCGTGCTCCCGCGCCATCTTGAAGAGGTCGCGCACGCGTGCGGCGCCGACGCCGACGATCATTTCCACGAATTCCGACCCGCTCATCGAGAAGAAGGGCACTCCCGCCTCGCCCGCCACGGCGCGCGCGAGGAGCGTCTTGCCGGTCCCGGGCGCGCCCACGAGCAGCACCCCTTTGGGCGCCGCCCCGCCCAGGCGGGTGTATTTCTTCGGGTCCTTCAGGAAATCGACGATCTCGACCAGCTCGTTCTCGGCCTCGTCGATGCCCGCGACGTCCTCGAACGTGACCTTGCCCTCCGCTTCCGTGTCGAACCGTTTCGCGGTGCTTCGGCCCAGGCCCATGAGCCCGCCCCCGAAGCCGCCGCCCTGTTTTGCCGCGCGCCGGAAGATCCACACGTAGAGCCCGATGAAGAGGAGCGCGGGGGCGAAGCTGAACAGGAGATTCAGCCACAGATTGGACTGCTGGCTGGACTCGGCGGTCACCTCGACGCCCCGGGCGACGAGCAGGGTGTCGAGGCTGGAGTCGGTGAAGATCGGCAGCGTCGTCGAGAAGTCGCGGACCGGCTTCGGAACGGCGCCGGTCGCCGAGTCGGACACCGCGGGGTAGGAGATCGGCCTGCGGAACTGTCCCGTCACGCCGTCGGCGCGCGAGTTGATCTTCAGGACGTTGCCCTTGGCGGCTTCCAGCCGGAAGACCGAGTAGGGGATCTTGACCGTGTGGGGGTTTGGGGCGAAGAAGCGGATCAGGAGAAAATTGGCGAGGAGGATCAGGAGGAAGAACAGCCACGACCGCCGGGGCGGGATCGCCGGCGGCGTGGGGGGCCTCGGAGGATCTCCCGGCCGGCGCGCCGCGTCACCGCCCTCGACTTGCCGCCGCGTCCGCTTCGCCATCAGACCGTCGATGCTACCAGCACGACCCCGCGCGGACAACCTGCCCGCGTGTCAGGGTCACCGCTCCCTACCGGCCGCCATCGCGCGCCGGGCGATCTGGGTCAGAAGACCGGAGAAGACGTACTGATGCACCGGCCAGAGCGCGTACCAGTACGCGAGGCCGAGCAGTCCCAGCGGGTCGAAGAGGGCGGTCTGCCGGATGACGGCGCCGCCCTCGGCGCATGGCTCGACCTCGTACTGGAGCCACGCGCGTCCCGGGAGGCGCATTTCCGCCGCCAGCCGAAGCAGGCGGTCGGGCTCGATCGTCTCGACGCGCCACCAATCGAGGGCGTCGCCGGGAAGGAGCTGCTCGGGGTCGCGCCGGGCGCGGCGCATCCCGGGCCCGCCCGCGAGCAGGTCCAGCCAGCCGCGCACGCGCCAGAGCCAGCCGGCGTGGTACCAGCCGTTCCGCCCCCCGATGCGCCGGATCGCCGCGAACGCGGCGGCCGGTGCTGCGTCCACGCGCAGCGAGCGCGAGTCCACGAGCCGCGACCCGAACCGGGCTCCTCCCCACGGACTCGCCAGAGAAGCCTGGACGTCGTTCCAGCGGGTTGCGGCCATCGCCGCGTCTTCGTTCGCGAGCGCGCGGGTGATCGCCTCCCGCATGCCGCGCGGCTTGAGCGGAAAATCACGAAGTGCCGAGGGGTCCTCGACGACGCTCGGATTGCGAACGCCCTCGATCAGCTCGCGCCCGACGTTCGCGTAGAGCGGCGTCACGAACCGCAGCCAGAGCGAGGAAAGCCTCGGGGTCAGGAAGGGAAGGGGAAGGAACCATCGCCGGAGGCCGCGGCGTACGGCGTATTCCCGCATCAGGTCGCGGTAGGAGGAGCGGTCCGCGCCTCCGATCTCATAGATGCGGCTCTCGTCTTCGGGAAGGTCGATCGCCTGCACCAGGTACTCGATCACGTCCTCGATCGCGATCGGCTGGGCCTCGGTGCTCACCCAGCGCGGCGTGGTCATCACCGGCAGGCGGTCGACGAGTCCGCGGACCAGCTCGAAGGAGGCGCTCCCCGAGCCGATGATGACCGAAGCGCGGAGCTCGATCACCGGAACGCCCGACTCGCGCAGCAGCCGGCCCGTCTCCTGGCGGCTGGCGAGGTGGGGCGAGAGGCCGGGACCATGGCCCAGGCCGCCCAGGTAGATGATGCGCCGGACCCCGGCCGCGAGAGCGGCGGCTCCGAAGTTTCGCGCCGCGGCGCGATCGTTCTCCTCGAACGCACGCCCCGAGGCCATGGAGTGGATCAGGTAATAGGCGGTCTCGACGTCCTTCAGGGCCGGCTCGAGGCTCGCGGGGTCGAGCACGTCCCCCCGCGCGACCTCGGTGGCCGGCGCGACGCGCGGCGCGAGCAGCCGGGGCTCGCGCGCCATGCAGCGGAGCCGAACGCCCCGCGCCTCGAGGGTCGCGCGCAGCCGGCTCCCCACGTAGCCCGAGGCTCCCGTGAGGAGAACGAGTCCCGCCGGCGCCACGCCTCCTACTTCGTCACGGCCGATTCCGCTTCCAGCGTCTTCCCGTCGGCGTCGCTCAGCGCGACCGGCCCCAGGCCCAGCGGCTGGATCTGCGAGGCGATCTTGGACCGGTCGCCGACCGCCACGATCAGCATCTGGTCGGGCGTGAGGTATTTCCGCGCCATCGACGCCAGGTCCTCCGCGGTGATCTTGCCCAGGCGATCCGGCAGCGCCTGGAAGTAGTCGTCCGGCAATCCGAACACGAACAGGTTGCCCACCTGCGCCGCGACGTACGCGGAGGTCTCGAAACGGCCCGGAAGGGCCTGGATGCGCGCGCCGCGCGTGCGGGAGAGCTCCGCTTCGGTGACCGAGCCGTCCTTCATGGCCCGGATCTCCTTGAAGATCTCGGTCAGCGCAGGACCCGTCGCGTCCGTGCGGATGCCGCCGCCCACGACGAGCCGCCCCGGTCCCGCGTTCTCCGATACGTTCGAGTAGGTGCCGTAGGTGTAGCCGTGCTTCTCGCGCAGGTTCTGGTTGATGCGGCTGGTGTAGCCGCCGCCCAGGATCGTGTTCATCATGCTGAGCGCGTCGTAATCGGGATCGCTGCGCGGCACCGCGATCTGTCCGACGAGGATGTTGGTCTGGGGCACGCCCGGCTTGTCCACGATCACCACCCGGGTCCCGGTCGAGGTACCCGTCGGCAGTGAGCGGGGCGCGGGGGCCGCGCCGGTCCAGCCGCCGAAGAGATTCTGGGCCAGCGTGCGGACCGTCGCCGCCGGAATGTCCCCGACGACCACGAGGGCCGCATTGCCCGGCGTGTGCTGCGCTTCGTGGAAGCGAGCGATGTCCTCGCGCGTGATCTTCCGCAGCGAGGCTTCCGTCCCCAGCGTGGTGTGGCCGTAGGGGTGGTTCGGCCCGTACAGCGCGGGGAGGAACACCCGGGTCGCCGTCTGCGGCGGCGAATCCTTTTCCTGCAGGAGCTCCGCGAGACGGGCCTGCCGCTCGCGCTCGACTTCCGCATCGGGGAAGGTGGGGTGCAGGGTCACCTCGGCCAGGAGCGACATGGCTGCGGGAGCGTTCGCGGCCAGGCTCTGCACCCGCCGCGCGCTGCCGTCCATGTCGAAGCTGCCGCCCCATTCCGCCCCCAAGGCATGGGCCCGGTCGGCGATCGCCATCGCGTCCGAGGTCTTCGTCCCGTGCTCCAGCATCTCGGCCGTGAACGAAGCCAGACCGGGCAGGTCGGCGGGATCGGCCGCGCTTCCCGACCGGAAGACGAGCCCGGAGGTGACGAGGGGAAGGTGGTGATCCTCGATGTGATACACGGTGAGTCCGTTCGCCAGCGTGAAGCGCTCCGGCCGGGGCAGGTGGAGCACTGCCGCCTGGGCCGCGGCCGGGGCTTCGCTACGCCAGGCTTCCTTGTCCTCCCCGGGAGGAGGAACGCCGGGGTCGGTCGGCGCCGGAGGCGTCGGCACGGCCGCGGCGAGCTTCTTCTCACCCGGAATGCCGTACACGACAGCCCGCGCGCTCTTCGTCAGGTATTGCGCGACGAACCGCTTCACCGACTGCGGGGTGACCGTCGCGTACCGCCCCAGGTCCTTGTTCAGATAGTCGGGCGTCTTGAGGTAGTAGTTGTAGCGGTTCAGCCGGTCGGCGATGCCGTTGAAGAACCCGACCCGCTCCAGGCTCGTCACTTCGTCCCGATAGATCGCCTGGCGCGACGCCTCGACCTCGGCCTCGGTCGGTCCCTCGGTCGCGAGCCGCGCCACCTCGTCGTCGATCGCCTTCTCCAGCTCCTCCGGGGTGTGGCCCGGCTTGGCCGTGACGATCACTTCGAAGATCGACCCCAGCTGGAGCGGGTTGTGCACGGTCTTCACGTCCTGCGCGATCTGGAGATCGTAGACGAGCTTCTTGTACAGGCGGCTCGCCTTGCCGTTGCCGTTTCCGTACTGGCTCACGTTCCCGGAGAGAATGTCCGAGGCGATCGCACCGTTCACCTCGTCGGGCGCGAAGGCCTTGGGCGTGATCCATCCCATGTAGACGCGGGGCAGGGAGACGTTGTCGGTCACCGTGGCGCGGCGCTCGGACGTGATCGGGGGCGTCGTCGCGCGGATCGGCGGCACGTCGGCCCCGCGCGGGAGCGTGGCAAAATATTTCGCGACGAGCGCCTTCGTCTTCGCGACGTCGATGTCGCCGACGATGGCGATGCTGGCGTTGTTCGGGCAGTAGTAGCGCTTGAAGAAGTCGCGCACGTCGTCGAGCTTCGCCGCCTGGATGTCCTCGTGCGAGCCGATCACGTTGGCGTAGTAGGGATGCTCCTTGGGGTAGAGTTGGTGAAACAGCTCCTCTTCCACCATCCCGTACTCGACGTTCTCGGTGCTCTGGCGCCGCTCGTTCCGGACCACGTCCTGCTGGTTCGCGAGCTTGATCGCGTCCACGCCGTCGAGCAGGAAGCCCATCCGGTCGCTCTCCAGCCAGAGCGCGGTCTCGAGCTGGTTGGCGGGAAGGTCTTCGAGGTAGTTCGTGCGGTCGAAGTCGGTGGTGCCGTTGACCAGCGTGGCCCCTGCGGTCTGGAGATAGGTCCAGTGCTTCCCGTCGGGAAGGTGGCGCGATCCCTTGAACATCAGGTGCTCGAACAGATGCGCGAATCCGGTCCGGCCCGGCTCTTCGTTGGCGGGCCCGACGTGGTACCAGACGTTCACGCCGACCGTGGGAAGGCGATGGTTCTCGCAGAGGATCACGTCGAGGCCGTTGGGCAGCGTGTACTTCACGATGTTCAACTTCACGCGCGGGGGCGGCGAGGTCTTGGCGGCTCCAACCGCGGGCATGGCCGCGACGAGGAACAGGCTCAGGAGCGAAAGGACGCAGCGACGAACCGTGTTCGGGAGGGCGGCGCGAATGCGGGCGGACACCATGATTCCTCTCCTGTGGCTAAGTGGGCGCGACGGGCGTGCCAGCCATGATACGCGCCCCCTTTCCCGATGCATCGGAGAAAGTCGGTCACGGTCAGGGAAGCCGGGGGCCGAAAGGAGCTGGCCGGGCTCACAACCGGGTGTGATACTGTCTGTTCCTCGCGATGGCGGTACGGGACAAATCAAGACAGGAACAAGACCATGGATGAGCCGCTCCCCACGCTTATCGGGAAGAGGCTGTCCCATTTCCTCATCCTGGAACGGATCGGCTCCGGCGGCATGGGTGTGGTCTACCGGGCCCAGGACGAACGCCTTCGGCGGGACGTCGCGATCAAAGTGCTGCCGCCGTTGGTCCTCGGGGACGAGTCGGCGCGCCATCGATTCCGCCGCGAGGCTCTCACCCTCTCCCGCCTGAACCATCCCAACATCGAGACCGTCCTCGGATTCGAGACCGACGGTGGTATCGATTTCTTGATCATGGAGTACGTTGCCGGGAAGTCGCTCGAGGAGAGAATTCGAGCGGGGAGCATGCCCGAAGAGGACGTCGTCGCATTCGGGATCGCCATTGCCGACGCGCTGGTGGCAGCTCATTCACATGGCGTGATTCATTGCGACCTCAAACCCGCCAATGTCGGTCTGACCCCGGACGGACGTGTCAAAGTCCTGGATTTCGGACTCGCTCGGGTGCTGCGGCCTGCTCGTGAAGATTCAACGACCTCCACGCTTCAGGATGTCGGTTCCGTGGCCGGGACACTGGCCTACATGGCGCCCGAGCAAGTCCTCGGCAAACCTCTCGATCATCGCGTTGACCTCTACGGGCTCGGCGTCCTGCTTTACCGCCTGGCGACGGGTCGCACTCCATTCATCCAGGACCAAACCACCGCGCTGATCCACGACATCCTCCACCGCCTCCCGCAGAGCCCGCGGACGTTCAATCCCAATCTCTCGATGCGTCTGGATTCCATCATTACCCGCTGTTTGGAGAAGGATGCTGCCAATCGGTATCAGACCGCAGCCGACCTCCGTGCCGACCTTGGTCGGCTCAAGCGCGATACCGAATTTGCGGCCCTCGGAGTCTCTGGCCCTAGCGACCTCACGGTCCGCCGGTCGCACCGGACGGCCTGGATCATCGGCCTCGCGCTTCCGCTGTGCGTCCTGGCGGCATGGTGGATCCTGGTCTTGCGCCGGACTCCCGGCCCCGCTCCCAGTTCGCCTCACCGCCAAGTGACCTTTACCGGGACTGCCTCCAACCCCGCGATCTCTCACGACGGGGAGTACGCGGCCTACATCGACCGCAGCGTGACGGGGAAGGACCAGTTACTCGTCCAGGACCTCGCCGGGGGTGAGGCGCTGGTCGTTTTTTCGGCGCGCGCATGCATCCGCCCCCTCTGGTCGCCGGACGGGAGTGAGATCCTCTGCCAGGCGTTCCGCGATTCGGGCGAAGCGGCGTTCCTCGTGCCCAAGCTGGGCGGCACCCCACGACGTCTTCCCGCACTTGGCTACCTGCACAGTTGGTCGCCGGACGGGCGGAAGTTCGCATCCACATCACCTACCTTGCGCCGATTGCTGATCACGGACATTGGCACCGGCGACACCAGCTCCATTGCCCTCGAGTCGGTGCCCCCCCATATCGTCGATATCGACTGGTCGCCTCAGGGCGATCGCATTGCGTTGCTCGCCGCCGACGAACAGGATGCGTACTCATTCTGGACGGTGGGCGCCGGCAGTGGCCGTGTGCAGAAGTGGTTCGACGTGCGGTCGGAAGCGTCGTCACCTCGGTGGGCTGGAGATGGTAAATCGCTCTTCTTCCTTCGGCGTTCCGAAGAGGGCGATCTACGGGACTTATGCGTCGTTCGTTGGACGAACCGCTCGGGCAGGTCGGACTTCCGCACGGACGTTCTCATCGCCGGCCTTCCGGCGGGTGAGTATTTCACCCAGTCGAGTGATGGGCGCCGCCTCTTGTACACTCGAGAGGCGGCGCGCTCCAATTTGTGGTGGATCGACCTCGCGGGAAGTCGCGCGGCAGCACTCGCTCCGAAGCAGCTGACCACGGGCACCTTCCAGGATGCGAATCCGGCGCTGTCCCCCGACGGTCTGTGGCTTGCGTTCGCAAGAAACGCCGGGCGGAAGGGGGAAATCCACCGCGTTTCCCTGCGGGGCGGGGACACCGAGCAACTCACCTTCATGGAGTCGCAGTGTCGGTTGCCGGTGTGGTCTCCCGGCGGCGACACGATCGCCTTCCTGTCGAATCAAGGCGGTGCGAGTCGTCTATGGCGCGTGCCGGCTCAAGGAGGCCCGGCTAGGTCCTGCGCTGGCCTGGAGCTCTCCGGAAGCCCGCTCGCGCCGATCGCTTGGGCCCCCGCAGCCTCGATCCTCTGCGAGCGGAGCGGCCGGCGGGAATACGTCCTCCTGAGCCGAACGGGGAAGGTTGCGCCCATTGGCTCACGAGATTCCATGGGGGTCGTCATCTACCCGCAGTTTTCCTGGGACGGCGAACGGATCGCATGGTGGACAGCCCGTCCCCGGGGTCTATGGATCATGAACTTGGTAGATCGACGGCGTACGCGCGTGTTGGCGGACGGCCCCGTCCTGCCGCTGGCATGGACTCCTGACGGGCGATGGATTTACGCCGCGGATGCTCGCGGCCCGAAGCTTCGATTGACTCGAGTGTCGACCGACGGGCGGCAGAGGGAAACTGGAGTCGATCTTCCCCTCGCCGGAGTGGACAGCGACATCACTTCGTCCCGGGACGGCCGGTGCGTCGTCTTTTCGGTGATCTCTCAGCAGGAGGATGTCTGGCTTGCCGAGGGATTCACACGTCGAATCAAGTGAGCATTCGAGAAGTCATCCGGGCGTAGCATCAGGATCGAGGGGACGCTGTCGTCACGGAGGCGCAGGAACAGGTACCCGGCACCCGCGATCCCGCTCATCAGTCCCAAAGGGTGGGTCTCCATCGTACCTGAGGGCGCCTCATCGAGCAGCCCGAGCCGGCGAATGATTTCACCACAGAGAAGCCGAGTCATCTTTTTGTCGTGAAATAGGCCCTCGGAGGCGTTGCGCGAGGCGCACAGGAGCACTTCAGCGTCGCCCGCGAGTCCGTGGCAAAGGAAGATATCTCCCGTCCCTTGAGACACCCTCCGCCTCGCCTCGCGTAGGGTCGTCTCGAGCGCAAGGCCGGCTTGAGCCAGGTAGCGGTCATCGCCGAGGATCTCGCGGGCACGCATGCGGGATAGGGCAATCCCTGGCGCTCCATGGCACCAGTGGGAAGGAAAGGCCTTCCCTTTCGCGCGGCTACGGCCCCATCCGGCCGAATCACGAAAGTCGGGCCAGTTTCCTTGCTGACTGCTGAAATACCTCTGCTCGTACGCAAACGCGAGCTCCGCCGCTTTCCGGAAGCGGTCCGCACCGGTTACCCGAAAGAGCTCCAGGAGGGAGGTTGCGGCCCCGGCAGTCCCATGGGAGAAACCGGTCAGGTTCCTGCTGTACGTAGACCCTTCGCTCCTCCATGAGATCGCTTCCTGCTCCCTCCATGAGATTGCTTCCTGCTCCATCACGGCGGTCCCGAGGAGGGCGTCGCCCATGTCGATCGCACGCTGCACAAGGCTCCTGCTTTGGAGAAGGTTCGATAAAATCAGCAACGAAAGCAGTTGGCCGGCCATTCCAGAGATCAGGTCGAAGCTGGAGGCAACAGGGCTCGCGGCAAGCCCCCGGCCGACGAGATGGCTCGAGCTGGAGACCAGCCGCGTCTCACCTAGAATCCGTCCCCCCCACGCTCCCGCCAAGGCGACGCCGCACCACCCATCGAAGGCTCCGGCGGGGCATGGCGGCGATCCCAGTTGGGACTCGGCAGCGGCAAGAGCATGGTCGAATGCGCGGAGGGCCAGATCCCGGGTCGACCGGGAACCCGAGCAACGGCTCAGCTCCGCCAAGAACAGCGCGATCCCGCTGGTTCCCGAATACAGGCTCGGACCGAGGCTGCCGAATCGAAACCCCGGCTCGCGAGCGCTTTGATCTGCTTTGGGCCGGGGTCCCACCCAGGTGATCCCTTGGGCGGTTTCGATCGCACCGTCCGCAAGCCGCCGGCCGATCTGGTTGGCGGCCGAGAGCAGCTCTGCGGCGGTATGGCGGGCACCCGCATGATGCCTGGGTGGCGCCCCTCGACCTGCTGACGCCAGTGGTAGGTAAGTGTCGGTCGACCCGGGGTTCAAATAGGGTCGACTTGGATCGACTCCCGCTTCGAGGAACCGCTCCTCAACGAGGCGTAGACGAGCACCGGCGCCTCTGGCCCGAATTTCTCGCCCGCGTTGCAGCCCCTCGGCGACCAGAAGGCATCGGCTTAGTCCGAAGCTGCTTCCGCCTTCCGGGGATTCAGCGAACCCGAGTCCGGGCGCCAACGGCATCGTGAAGGCAGGGACTCCCGGTCTCAAGTACGCGTAGAGCTGGGAATGGATGTTCCGCAGAACGGCCGAGGACTCTTGGAAGCCCCGCTTGCCAAGATACAGTACGGCAGCATCGGAGCGCGTGTATGCTGACGGGTGATCCAGTGTCTTGAATCGGAAAGGAGTCCCCGCCTCGTTGAATTGGCGCGTGAGTAACCTCATCAACGAGAACGCTCCCGTCGCGGTGATATTCCAGTACACGCGTACGAGAGGAAGGGATTCGTCGGTCCAACCTGCGTCGCCGAGTGCCGAGAAATACCCGGGAGAGGCCTTCTCCAACTCTTTCGGAAGTCGTACCTGTACGGACAACCCTCCGACATCGTCGGGCGGATCGGGCCTGACCTCCGAGAGGTGAGCCCTCAAAGTCAATTTGCCCCGGGCGATCACCAGCATGTCGCCGTCCTCACGGACGGGATGCCATCCGGCTCCCCATGAGCCGGCGCCGGTATTGGCTCGCGAGAGTTCGGTCAAGAACTCGGTCGCCAGGCCGACCGGCGCAGGAGCCACCGAACCAAAGTCCGAGGTCAGACCGCCGCTGCAGTAGAAACGGCGGTAAAGGGTATCGGTAAGGATGCTAAGTCGGAATGCTTGTCTTGCTTCCGAAGTGAGCGCATTTCGGATGCGCCGAGGGAGCGACGGCGGGGGCGCTCCTCGCCACCGGAAGGTCTCCCCCTTCCAGGTCACCGCATCCAGGATGGCTTCCAGTTGTTCGCGGAATCGCCCGGTTGCCGTCAATGCGTCAGGCGGCGATACCGAGAAGCTGATGCGCCGCCTCCCCGGGCCGCTCCAGAATATTCCAGCTGAGCTGCAACATGCAGACGACCGTGCCGGTAAGGTGCTCTATCGTCTGCGTTCGTTCAAATGCCGCTTGAAGAAGGCGCGCCGCCGAGTACTGCAGGGCCAGGAGAAGGGCCTCTCTGGCTTCGCCGTCGGTCAGCCTCAGCTCCTGTACATACGAGTTCCAGAACGCGCGAGCCGGCGAACGCATCCTGTCGAGGGGAAACCGGGTGAGTTCGAGGAATTGTTGTGGGGTGGCATCGGCGAGGACGGGTATCGCATGCACCCAGAGACTCAAGTAGTCACAGAAGACGGAGCCAACATCCCAGCTGGGGTCGCCGGTTTCGCACGTCTCCCAGTCCACGATCTTGAGTGCCCAATCGGCCGGTGTTCGAGGAGTCATGACGCAGTTATCCGCCTTGAGATCAAAATGGATTAAGGTGCGGGGCCGCCACTTGGTTCGGAGGTCGTCGAGATGAGCGCCGAAAGCGGGAAACTCCTGGATCGCGGCGATGAGGTCCAGATTGGCGGAACTGGCCTCACGCAACACGCCGATCCACGGCCGGTGAATCGAGAGGGGCCATGCCGGGCCGAAACGCATGCCGCCGCCGGGCTCCCTTCGTGGAGGCAGTCGGTGAAGGGCAGCCAGGGCCCGACCCATGGCCACGGCCGCCCCGCCCGGAATGCGTCCATGATTCGCGTAAAAATCCCGAAGCGTTTGTGCGCCCCGCGACAGGCCTAGTACGAGTAGTCCATCGCGTTCGTGATAGCCGAAAAACTCGGGCAGGGCGTCGTGAAGTGCGTTGCGGGGAGATTGAGAAAGCAGGTACTGGTAGATCGAGGCTTCTCGATGCACCGAGGAGACCGCCTCAGGGCCATTTCCCTGCTTCACGAAATAGCAGGGCCCCTCAGGCGAGTGAATTCTGTGGCTGCGGTTCCTTCCCTGGGCGCCTTCGATGCACAATTGCTCATCGAGTAGTGTCCGTTCGTCCAGGAGACCAGATCGAAGCAGCACGCGGATGATTTCGGTTTCGTCCAGCATCGGTCCGGGACCGGGATTTGCAGGCGGCGTCTAAAACCGGGGTGAGCCCCTCCCCTTAGCCGCAGCGTATGGAATTGGTGAAGCAGCCGAAGACCCGGGACTCTTGGTTCGTCGTCGTACCCTGAGGCCAATCGATGGGCCACGATCGCGACGCTGCCTGCTGAAGGTACTGATCCGCAAGTCTTCCACTCAGGAAGCGCGCCTGATCATCGATCCGCGCAACCATCACTTCTCGGATCACGGCAGTTCCCTTGAGCCACAAAACGGTGCGTGCGGGTTCCTCGCCCATCGTCTTCTGGTCCAGAATATCCTTGGTCTGGACCTCCAGGAACGTGTTCAAGTCCAGGTTGAGATAGAGAACGACCGTCTTGGGCGCATTCGTCTTGGACGCATTCGTGGTCTTGAGGAAGCCGCTGATGGCCCGTGCATCGGGATGCTCGGCAGGGTCAAAAGCCAGATGGTCGAGCCAGGAGCCTTGGGGCGTGTTTGAATCTCGGCGGGTCCGCTTCCTCTTGGCCATTTGTCCCCCCTTACTGCCGACGGAGCGGGTCCATTCGGCAGGACGGCTGGCTCGAGAATTACGGATGGCTAGATCCCTTACTATATCTGATTCAGGGCCATAAATCAAGCGAGAAGGCTCCTGGTGCGGATGATCCATCTCCGACGGAATCCATGGAACAGCGATGGGAACCGGTCATGCCTGGCTCGCACCATTGCTGTACCCTCTCAGACGAAGGCCACCGGCAATCAAACCCAAGAGGACGGCGTCCCCGATGATCGGTAAGAAGCTGCGCGCGTACGAAATCACCGAGGAGATCGGCTCCGGCGGCATGGCCACCGTCTACCGGGCCTACCAGCCCAGCATGGACCGGCACGTGGCCATCAAGGTGATCCGGTCGAGCATCCTTCACGACAAGGACCTCCGGGAGCGCTTCCAGCGCGAGGCCCGGCTCATCGCCCGGCTGGAGCATCCGCACCTGCTGCCCGTCTACGATTTCGACGGCGAGCACGATCCCCCCTACATCGTGATGCGCTATCTCGAAGGGGGCACGCTGAAGCAGGTCCACCAGAAGGGGCCGGTCCCGCGCGGGGAGTTCCTCTTCCTGCTCCGCCAGCTGGCCGGCGCGCTCGACTACGCGCACCGGCAGGGCGTGGTGCATCGCGACCTCAAGCCCTCGAACGTGATGATCGACCGCGAGGGGAACGCCTTCCTGACCGATTTCGGGATCGCGCGCGCCGCCGGGGGCGACAAGGACCTGACGGGCACCGGGCTCATGATCGGCACGCCCGGGTACATGTCCCCCGAGCAGGCGCGGGGCGACGGCAAGGTGGACCGGGCCGCCGACATCTATTCGCTCGGGGTCATCGCCTTCGAGACGCTCACGGGCTCCGCGCCCTACGAGCACGAGAACGGCTTCGAAGTGATCCTCGCCCATCTCAACAGCCCCATTCCCCGGGCGAGCGAGCGTGCTCGCGACCTGCCCAAGGCGGTCGACGCCGTGCTTGCCCGCGCGATGGCCAAGGCGCCGGGCGACCGGTACGCGACCGCCTCCGAGCTCGTGGACGCCCTGATGCGCGCACTGAAGATCAAGCCCAGCGACGCCCCCTCGGAGATCCGGTCGATGACCCAGACGATCTCCGTCGATCAGCTGAACGCGCGCCGCAAAGCCGCGGCCGAGCCGGAGACGCCGAGCGGGTCGACTCCCTCGGAGCAGCAGCGCCAGATGACGGCGGTCTCGATCGACGTGAAGGAGCTGGCGGAGATCCTCTACGAGAAGGGCGCCGACGCCGAGCGCGTTCGTGCCGCGATGGATCCGCTCTGGGCCGTCCTGACCGCGATCGCCAAGGAGTTCGGCGGGACGGTGCACAGCCGCGCCGAGGAGGTCGGCCTGATCCTCTGGGGGCGCGATCGCGCGCGCGAGGACGACTCGGAGAACGCGATCCGCGCCGCGCTCGCCATGCGCGCGAAGCTCCTGGCCCAGACGCGCCAGGCGCTCGGCGCGAAGTGGGAGCCCACCGAGGAAAATCCCCTCCCCTTCCGGGCCGGCATCACGACCGGCGCGGTGCTCCTCGAGCGGGACACCGCGAGCGGCTCCTACACCGCGAGCGGGGCGCCGATCACCCTGGCCGGACGCCTCAAGGACGCGGCCCCTCCGGGAGAGATCCTGGTGGCGCACGAGACGTTCACGCTGGTCCGCGGCGTGTTCAACTTCCAGCAGCGGGAGCCGCTCCGGATCCGGGGCCGCAAGGATCCGATCGACGTCTACGTGGTCACGCAGGCGAAGCCACGCGCGTTCCGCCTGCGCGCCCGCGGGATCGAGGGCGTCGAGACCAGGATGATCGGACGCGAGATCGAGCTGCGCCTCCTGCAGGAGGCCCTCACGCTCACGCTCGAGGACGGCGATACGCAGGTCGTGACGGTGGTGGGGGAGGCCGGCGTCGGGAAATCGAGGCTGCTCTACGAATTCAGCAACTGGATCGACCTGCAGGAGACCACGGTCTGGTTCTTCCAGGCGCGCGCCACGCAACCCTCGATGCTCCAGCCCTACTCGCTCACGCGCGATCTCTTTTCATTCCGGTTCCAGATCCTCGACTCGGATACGCTCGCGGTCGTGCACGAGAAGTTCGTGAAGGGGATCGCGGAATTCCTCGGGACCGGCTCGGAGCGCAAGGCCAACTTCATCGGGCAGCTCGTCGGATTCGACTTTTCCACGCAACCGGGGATGGAAGCGGCGCTGAAGGAGGGAGACCTGTTCCGGCGCGAGGCCCAGGGGTACCTCGGGGAGCTCTTCACGACCGCGTCCAAGGCGAACCCGGTCATGATCCACGTGGAGGACATCCACTGGGCCGACGACCGATCCCTGGACCTGATCAACAACCTGGTCCGCGAGAACACCGATCTGCCGCTGTTCGTCCTCTGCATGGCGCGGCCGAGCCTGTACGAGCGGCGGCCCCAATGGGGCGAGGGGCAGCGCTTCCACGAGCGGATCCAGCTCGAACCCCTGTCCCAGCTCTCCAGCCGCCGGCTGGTCCGCGAGCTGCTGAAGAACGTGCCCGAGGTGCCGGCGGCCCTTCGCGATCTCGTCGTGGACCGGGCGGACGGCAATCCCTTCTACATCGAGGAGCTGATCAAGGCCCTGATCGACGACCGCGTCATCGTGAAGGGAGACCCGACCTGGTCGGTCGACACGACACGCCTTTCGAGCGTGCGCATCCCGGCCACGCTCACCGGGGTTCTGCAGGCCCGCCTGGACACGCTGCCGCCGGGCCTGCATCAGCTCCTGCAGCGCTCCTCGGTGATCGGGCGCATCTTCTGGGACGCCGCGGTGATCCATCTGAGCCAGGAGAGCGCGGGGCTGACCCCGGCCGAGGTGCACTCCATGCTCGAGGAGCTGCGCGCCCGTGAAATGATCCTCCGTCGCGAGGAGTCGGGGTTCGCCGGCACGGTCGAATACGTGTTTCGGCACGCGATCTTTCGCGACGTCACCTATGAGACCGTGATCCCACGGCAGCGCCGCATGCTCCACAAGCTGGTCGGCGACTGGCTCCTGGAGATCGGCGGCGAGCGCGCGGGGGAGCACACGCTCCTCGTGGCGGAGCACTACGCTCGGGCGGAGGAGCCCGCGCTAGCCTCCGCACAGCTCCGGAACGCGGGGGAGCGCGCTCTGGATCTTTCCGCGTTCGAGGAGGCCGAGGCGCTGGCCGGGCGCGCCTGGGAGCTGCTGGAGGGGACGTTGCACGCCGAGGAGCGGGTGCGTGTCGGGCTCCTCCGCGCCCAGATCGAAAGTTTCCGCGGCAATTTTCGGGCCGCGGATCGGATTCTCGAGGCGGTTCTCACCGAGGTGCGTTCGCTCGATCACCCCGCTCTCGAGGCGCGAACGCTCGGTGAGCTGGCCCGCCTGGCCATGTGGCAGGGGAATTCGGCGCTGTCGGCGGAACGGGCCGGCGCGGCGCTCGAGGCGGCGCGGCGGGCCAAGGACCGCGAATCCCTGATCATGAATCTCCGCATGATGGGGAACGCGGTCTGCATGACCGACCCGGACCGGGCGCGGGCGTACCATGAGGAGAGCGTCCAGCTGGCTCGCGAAGCGGGGGACCGGCTCAACGAGGCCATCGGCCTCAACTCACTCGGCATCGCGCTCAATCTCCTTCGGCGCGATGAGGAGGCGGAACGGGCCTTTCTCGCGGCGCTCGAGATCAACCGCGAGGTCGGCTACCGGGCGAACGCCGCCACGGCTCTCTGCAATCTGGCGGCCATGAACGCCGTGACAGGGAAGCTGGACCGCGCGGAGAAGTTCGCCAAGGAATCGATCGCCATCGCCGACCAGATCGGAACTCCCGGCCTCCGGCCCACCAACGAGGGCGCTCTCGCCACGGTCAGCATCAAACGGGGCCAGGAAGCGGAGGCGCGCAAGTGGATCGCCTCCCTGGCCGCGACCAGCCGAAAGCTCGGAGTGCCCCTGACGGCCCTGCCTCTCTTCCATGGAATCCTGAAGATTCAGCGCGGAGACCGCGCCCGGGGTCTCGCCTGGATCGGGTTCACGCGGAAGCATGACCCGAATCAGGTGGAGATGGAGATCATCATCGAATCGTTCCGCGACATCACGCACCGAGGCGCGAGCGAGGAAGAGGTCGAGGCCGGGATGAAAGCGGGCGAGAGCCTGGCGCTGGAAGAGATCCTCGCCGAAGCCGAGCGGGAATAGCGCCGGGCCCTCGCCCCGAAGGTCCTGGACGGGCTACGACGCGAGCCGCCGGGCGCAGTACACGTCCAGCGCGAGGATCCCGCCGACCAGCGCCGCGGAGATCGCGACCCGATCCCGCCGCTGCGACGACGGGGCCGCCACGCCGAGCATCGCCAGGTCGATCACGTCTCCCGCGACCCGAGCCCACATCCACTTCGCCGGCCGCCCCTTCGTGAGGATGCCGATCCCCGCGGTGATCTCCCGCATGCCCATCGACCGGATCGCGCGATCGCGACGGGGGATTCCCAGGAAGCGCGCGACCGCTCCCGGCGCCGCCGTCTCGACCGCGCCGAGGCCGATGCTGAACCAGCCGAGGGCGTTCGCCAGCCCTTCGCCCTCCCCGCCATTCTCGCTACCGAGCTCTTCGTAGTCCTCGTATTCGTCAAAGCGCGACCGCGTCGCGCGCTCCTTCGGATTCATGGTGCGTTCCATGGTGTTCTCCTCGCTCCGGGGTGGACATCTCCGTTCGAAACCGAATTCCGGAATCGGAGCAACGATCGTTCCCTTGGCTCCCAGTCCCCGGGACGAGGCCGATCCCTTGCATCGAAAGCACTTCCGCCCTCGTCCCTTCGTTCCGCAAGATCGAGCCAGGCGTTCTTTGTAGATTGAGCCGGAGCGGGCTACATTCGAGCGGAGAGGAACCCTAGCATGAAGGTCTTCTACAGCCCCGCCTACGCCGGCTCCCAGGTCAGCTTCGAGACCACGCGCAAGTCGGGCTGGATCGCCGAGTCCCTCGCGCGGAGTCCGATCGAGGGGGTAGAGCTCGTCCCGCCGGCGCCGCTCGGCGACAGCGACCTCCTGAAGATCCATGACGCCGGGTATGCCGACGCTATCCGGTGCGGATTCCCCCGCTGGCTCGCCGAGTCCCAGGGCTTTCGCTGGGACGCCGCACTCTGGCCGATGGTGCTCGCTTCGAATGGCGGCGCGGTCGCCGCCGCGAGAGAGGCTCTGGAACGGGGAATAGCCGGATCGCTCTCGAGCGGGCTGCACCACGCGCGGCGGGAGTTCGGGGTCGGCTTCTGCACGTTCAACGGACTGGCGCTCGCGGCGAACGCCGCGCTCGATTCGGGCGCGGGGACGGTGCTGATCCTGGACCTGGATGCGCACTGGGGAGGCGGCACCGCTTCCTTGATCGCCGGCGATCCGCGGATCTGGCAGCTGGACGTCACGGTCAGCGGTTTCGACGGCTACGAACCCGGCGAGCGGATGCGGGCGGTCCTGGTGCGCCAGCCCGGGGACTACCTCGAAGTGATCCGGCGCGAGCTGGACGCGCTTCGCCGGAGCGGGCGGCGATTCGACCTCTGCCTCTATAACGCCGGCATGGACCCGTTCGAGGGATGCTCGATCGGGGGGCTGGCGGGCATCACGCGCCCGATTCTCGAAGCGCGGGAACGCCTCGTGTTCGAGTGGTGCCGTGAGGGCGGCACTCCGATCGCGTTCGTGCTGGGAGGGGGCTACCTCGGCCCGCTGCTGGATCCCGACGGCCTGGTCGGGCTCCACCGCTTCACGATCGAAGCCGCGCGCCGTGTTGGATGACTCGTCTCAACCCCTCCGGGACCAGGCCCCGAACATGATCGGCAGGATGTGGATTCCCTGGACGCGGGCGACGTCCTCCCGGAGCCGGCTGGCCAGCGTGTCCACCTGCACCTCGTCCGGGTCGACGCCGGCCCGCTGCTGCAGCATGGGCATCAGGCTGCGCAGCGTATCGGCCACGTACTCGTAGCCGGGCCAGTCGGCGCCGCCGCCCGCGGGCGCCTCGACCAGGAACTGAGGCTCCGGAAGACCGGCCGCCACGTAGGTCCGAAGCAGCTTGGTCCCCATGCGCATCTCGGCTCCGGGAGCTTCGCACGGATGGATGCTCCAGCGCTGGATCTGGGCCGAAAGCTCGGTGGGAGGGAGCACGGTCGGCGGATAGGTGAAGTCGTTCTCGTGAAAGGCGGCGATCCCGCCGGACCGAAGCCGGGTCACCAGGTGCCGGAGCAGGGCCACCGGATCGGGCACGTGCATGAGCACCCAGCGTCCGGCCACCACGTCGAAATCGCGGTCGAGGTCCAGCTGCAGCGCGTCTCCGGCGACGAAGGAGACGTTGCGCCAGCCCGCCGCGTCCGCGCGCGCGCGGGCCGTCTCCAAGATCTCGGGGTTCATGTCGACCCCGACCACGCGCCCGCGCGGACCCACGAGATCCGCCAGAAGCAGCGCCACGTCCCCGGCGCCGCTGCCGACGTCCAGCACCTTCATGCCGGCGCCGATCCCCGCCGCCTCGAAGAAGCGCCGCGTCACGGGACCGTAGATCTGATGCTGCAGGATCAAACGGCGGGTTTCGCGCTCGGTGCGCCCTAGGGCATAGTTGTCGGGTCGTTTCGTCACATCCATCCGGGAAGGGTACCGGGGTGCGTTCCTTCCTCACAAGGAGAGAGTCATGCTTCTCATCCGCGAAGTCATGTACTGCAAGCCGGGGAAGGTGCGTTCCCTGGTCGAGCGATTCCTGGCCATGTCGAAGCTCAACGAGAAGATGGGGATGGGCAAGATCCGCGTCATGACCGACTTCAGCGCCGAGCGCTACTGGACGCTGGTGGCCGAGATGGAAGTGCCGAGCCTGACCGCGTTCGAGAAGATGATGTCCGGCGAGGGATTCAACGAGGCGGACATGAAGGAATTCGAGAAGGTCATGGGGAACTATCACGAGCTGGTGGATCACGGGAAGCGGGAGATCTACAAGATCGAGGGGTAATCCACGTGACGCTGGTTATTGCTTCTCGAGCATCCCCAGCCAGTCGAGAACAACGGTGGTGGGACCGACGGCGGCCTGGTTCGCGGTCTGGACGATGAGAAAACGCTGGCCGTCCCTCGAGACGTCGTAGCGATTGCGCGTTTGCTGATCGGGGCTCACCGGCGCGGTGAAGAGCGGCTGCGGCAGCGAGAACTTGGGCGGAGTCCCCGGAGTCACCGTGATGGACATCAGGCGCCGGTCATCGCCCAGGTAGAACAGCTCCCTTCCGTCGCCCCGCCAGCGCGGCTCGGCGCCGGCAGCGTTCGAGACCCTCCACTTGCCGCCGGGCCCCGGAAAGGCCTGCACATAGACTTCGGCGCCGCCCGATTCGGTGGACCCGTAGGCTACGAGGGTCCCATCCGGGGAAAGGGCCGGCTGGAATTCGTGGAACGGGCTGGCCGCGACGGGAACCGAACGGCGGTCGCGCATCGAGAGTGCTTCGGCATCCCAGTTGGGGCGCTCGGACGACCGCGTGAAGTGAAAGAGCCAATCCCCGCTGGAGGACCAGCTGCAGGGGACGTCGGCTTCGTCATGCCGGACGAGCAGGGAGTCGGCGCCGGTTCCTCCGAACGGTTTCAGGTACAGGTCGGCGAACGCGCTCCGGTCCACGCTGAAGGCGATCCGCGATCCGTCCGGGGACCAGACGGGATTATCGGCATCGGTGGTCGTGAAGGTGAACCGCGAGCCCAGGTTCCGCGAGAGGTCGATCGTCCAGATCGAGGCGCTGCCGCCGCCAGAGGGCCGCATCGCGACCGCGAGCTCCGTTCCGTCCGGGGAGACCGACGGGTTGGAATAGCGCCCCGGACTGCCGACGACGCCCACCTCCTTGCCACTCCGGTCGACCCAGACCAGCCGGTTGGTGCTCTCGCTGCCGCCGCTCCGGTAGACCAGCGTCCCCTCCGACGACGCCGAGAACCGGGCCGAGCCCGACACTCCCGCCTCGACGTTCTGGGCCACGGGGAAGGGGTCGCCCGCCAGCTTCCGCGCGCCGGGGTTGAATTTCTGCGCCAGGAGGACGTTATCCCGGACCTGGAGGATGTAACCGGCCGCGTACTCCACCCTCGAAGCCGCGTCCCCGATCGTGGTGACGTCCCTGGAGTCGATCGACCCGATGTGGAGCTTCCGCACGTCGGCGGCCGAGCCGTAGCCCACGTAGATGAAGTGGCGTCCGTCGGGGAGGAACTGGGGCCACGCCGTGTAGGTCTCTCCGTTCGGGCGATCGATCCGGGTCGCTCCCGTCGGGGTACCGCCCGCCGCCGAGACCTTCTGGACCGAGTCGGCCGACGTGCCGTCGAAGAGGATCACGTTCCGGGTGCCCCACGACCCGTCGGCGCCGCGCGGGGCGTTGCAGATCGCGATCGGAGGACCTCCGGCCACGTCGATCTTGTACAGCTTGCCGCCGGTGAAGAAGGCGAGGAAGCGGCTATCCGGGGACCAGAAGGGGCGCGACGCCCCCTCCGTGCCGGGCAGCCGTTGCGCGTCGAGGGAGTTCATCTGACGCACCCAGATGCTCTGCGTGCCCAGGGAATCGATCGCGTTGAACGCGAGCCGGCGGCCGTCGGGGGAGATGCGGGGAAGATCGATCGCGCGCACCTGCGCCGGCGGGGTCAGCTCGAAAATCACGGGGCGCGACACCGGCTTGGGCTTCAAGGCGGCCGCGCCGAGGATGACGGCGACGACGGTCATGGCGCCGAGCGCGAGCCACGCGAGGCGCTCGCGCGACTTCCGGCGGGCCGCCACGGGCGCGGCGACGCCCGCCTGCGATCCGCCCTCCAGGATCCACTGGAGCTGCAGCTTCGCGTCGTGCGCGGTCTGGATCCGGTCGTCGGGGTTCTTCTCGAGGCACGCCTTCACCAGGCGGTCGAGCGCGGGCGGATTCATTGGCGCGATCTGCGCGATGGGCGGCGGCTCCTTCGACATGATGGCCGAGATCAGCGACGCCTGGCTCTTCCCCTCGAAGGCGCGCCGGCCCGTCGCCATCTCGTAGAGCACGCATCCCAGCGCCCAGATGTCCGTGCGCGCGTCGGCATCGCTTCCCTCGAGCTGCTCCGGCGCCATGTATTGGAACGTCCCGACGATGGTGCCTTCGGCGGTGAGGGGGCGGCTCATCGTGGGGGAGTGCGTCCCGGAGCCGGCCGCGCCGGCCACCGGCCCGCCGCTCCGCGCGAGCCCGAAGTCCAGGAGCTTCGCCCCGTTCTTGGTGATCATGACGTTGCCGGGCTTCAGGTCGCGGTGGATGATCCCCGCGCGGTGCGCCTTGTCGAGCGCGTCCGCGATCTGGATGCCGTAGCGGAGCACCTCGGCGGTGGGGAGCGGGCCCTGCTGGAGGCGGTCGGCGAGCGATTGCCCGTCGATCAGCTCCATGACCAGGAAGAAGTCGTCGCCCTCGTGCCCGACGTCGTGGACCGTGCAGATGTTGGGATGGTTGAACGAGGAGATGAGCCGCGCCTCGCGCTCGAAGCGGGCGCGGATCTCCGCCGTGGCGGCCAGATCCTTGGGGAGGACCTTGATCGCCACTTCGCGACCCAGCCGCGTGTCGCGAGCGCGGTAGACCTCGCCCATGCCCCCGGCCCCGAGGGGCGCGAGGATCTCGTAAGTGCCGAGCTTGGTTCCGGGTTGTAGAGGCATTGGCGGCGGAGTCTAACGCGTTGGGCTTGCGTTGTCAGCGTCTAGTGCGTGCTTCCCGGGGGGTGTAGAGTGCGGTGCGATGCCCATCGACTCCTACCGCTTCCTCGATTTCGCCTCGAAGCAGGTCATGAAGGCCTGGGCCTCGCGGGAGAAGCCCGGCTCCATTCCCTTCACGCCGCTTTCGAAGCCGCTCGGCGAGTGCACCGTGGCTCTGGTCACGTCCGCCGCCGTGGCGCGCAACGATGACCGGCCGTTCGATCAGGAAGGGGAGCGGCGCGACCCGTGGTGGGGCGACCCGAGCTTCCGCACGATCCCGCTGGGGACCACGGAGCGCGACATCAAGGTGTATCACCTCCACATCGATCCCCGCTTCGGCGAGGCCGACCTGGACGTGGTGCTGCCGATGCGCCGGCTGGCGGAGCTCGCTTCGAAGGGTTTCGTCGGACGGGCGGCGCCGACGCACTATTCGATGATGGGCTACATCCTGGACCCGACGGAACTGCTCGTGACCACGGCGCCGGCCATCGCCGGGCGCATGCGCGCCGAGGGCGTGGATGCGGCGGCGCTGGTGCCCGCCTGACCCTTCTGCTGCCGGTCCGTCGGACTGGTCCAGCGGGTCCTGGAAGCCAGCGGCATCGCGACGGTGATTCTCTCGTGGATCCCGGAGCTGACCCGCGCGGTCGGCGTGCCGCGGATCGCGGGCATCAGCTATCCGCCGGGAAGGACGCTCGGGGCCGTGGGCGACGCGGACGGCCAGCGCGCCGTGCTGCGGGCTACATTGGAGTTCCTGGAGCGCGCCACCGGGCCGGACGCGTACGTGGAGCTGCCCTTCGAATGGCCGGAGTCGCCGCTTCGCGCCCGGGCCGCTTCCAAGGATGTACCGCCGCCCCCGATCGTCGAGCTCCTGAAGCGAAAACCCTGGCTGGTGACGAACCTCTACACCGGCCGCATTCCCGACTGACCTGACCGCGTGATACTTCCCCCGCTCATCCGTATCATGTCATGCCATGGCGAACGGTAACGCGACTGCGGCGCGCCTCTGGCTCTGGGTGCAGAAGGCGCGCGCAACCGACTGGGACGCTTCGTTCTCGGAGCAGCTGCCGAGGATCTACAACTTCTTCCGCTACCGCGTCGGGCCCGGCCCGCTGGCGGAGGACCTGACCGCCGCCACGTTCGAGAAGGCCTGGAGCGCGAGGGAGCGCTACCGCCGCGACCGGGCCGCATTCGGAACCTGGCTGTTCGCCGTGGCCCGGAACGTCGCCGTCGATCACTTCCGGAGCGCGCGAGCGTTGGTTCCGCTCGACGAGGCCGCGGAGATCCCCGCCGGCCCCACGCCCGAGGAGATCGCCGAGCGCCGCTCCGACGAGGACCGGCTGGGGCGCCTTCTGGAGCGGCGCCCGGAGCGCGAGCGGGAGCTGCTCGCGCTCAAGTACGGATCCGAGTGCACGAATCGGGAAATCGCCCGCATGACGGGCCTCAGCGAATCGAACGTCGGAACCATCCTGCACCGTGCGGTGCAGGCACTGCGCGCCGACTGGGACGAAGGAGCCTGACGATGGACGATCGGATGCTTCACGAATATCGCCGCGATCCCGATCCGCGCTTTGCTCGGGATCTGCGCGAGCGGCTGCGGCGGCTGGAGGAGCGGCGCCCGCTCGCCGCGCGGGGCGTGGTGCGCCTGGCCGCCGTCGTCGCAGGCGTGGCGGTCGTGGCCGCGCTCTTCGCCATCCCCTCGGTGCGCGTCTCCGCCCAGTCCTTCCTCGAGCTGTTCCGGGTGCGGCGGTTCGCCGCGGTCCCGTTCAGCGAGTCGCGGTTCGAGACGCTGCGCTCACTGGAGCAGGGGAAGGATCACGGACTCCTCGTGCTCGATCGCGAGGAGACGGTGCTCGATCCGGGACCGATGCGCTACGTTCCCTCGCGGGAGGCGGCCGCGCCCGAGGCCGGGTTTGCGGTGAGCGCGCCGTCCTATCTGCCCGAGGGACTCGCCGCCGACAGCGTCTTCGTCGTGGGAGCGGGGGCGATGAGGCTGTCCTTCAGCGAGGCGAAGTTGCGAGCGGTCCTCCAGCGGCTGGACCTGAACGACGTCCAGGTTCCCTCCGGGCTGGACGGGCATTGGATCGAGGTGAAGAAGCCTCCCATGGTGTTCCAGAAGTTCCGCTCGCCGCGTAGCCGGAGGGCGATGCTGGTCCAGGCGCGGAGCCCGGAGGTCTCGGTTCCGGCGGGCTGGGACGTGGAGCGGCTGGCCGAGATCGGGCTGCGCGTCCTGGGCTTGGACGCCGGCGAGGCGCACCGGATCGCGCGCTCCACCGACTGGCGGAGCACGCTGCTCGTGCCGGTGCCGATGAACGCCAGCACGTTCCGGCAGGTGACCGTGCACGGACAGCCGGGGCTCCTGATCACGACGGTCGACCGCGGGCCCGACCAGCGCCGCCGCGAGGGAGCGGTGCTGATGTGGACGGAGGGGGAGCGCGTGTTCTGCCTCCAGGGCAACCTCACCGGACGGGATCTGATGCAGATGGCGGAGTCGGTCTCGTAGGCGTCGTGACCGAGCACGTCATCGAGACGCGCGGGCTGCGGAAGCAGTTCGGCGCGAAGACCGCGGTCGAGGACCTCTCCCTGGTCGTGCGCCGGGGAGAGGTCTTCGGTTTTCTGGGCCCGAATGGGGCGGGGAAGACCACGTCGATCAAGATGCTGCTCGGGCTGGTGGCGCCCACCTCCGGGTCGGCCAGCGTCCTGGGCGCTCCGCTGGGCGACCGCCGCACGCGCGCACGGCTGGGATTTCTCCCCGAGCACTTCCGATTCCAGGAGTGGCTCACGGGGCGCGAGCTCCTGCACCTGCACGCGCGGCTCCTCGGGCTCAGCGCGTCGGACGGCCGCGCGCGCGCCGAGACGCTGCTCGCCCGGGTGGATCTCCAGGACGCGGCCCGGCGTCCCATCCGGACCTACTCGAAGGGGATGATGCAGCGGGTGGGCCTGGCGCAGGCGCTCCTGGGCCAGCCGGAGCTGGTATTCCTGGACGAGCCCACGTCGGGGCTCGATCCTCTGGGAAGGCTCTTGGTGCGGGACCTCATCCACGAGCTGGGGCAGAGCGGCACGACCGTGTTCCTGAACTCGCACCTGCTCGGCGAGGTCGAGGCCACCTGCAGCAGGGTGTCCTTCGTGAAGGAAGGGCGCACGGTCCACGACATGGTCGTGGGCGAGGCGCAGGCGCGCATCCTGGTCGAGCTTCGCACGGGCGGGATGGCCTCGGAAGCTCGCGAGACGGCGGCCCGCTTCGGCCGCGTGCTGGACGGCGCCTCACCCGGTGCGGAAGGCCCCCAGGCCAGGCTCCGCGTCGAGGTGCCCGGCGAAGAGCGCCTGCCCGAGCTGGCTCGAGCGCTCGTGGAGCGCGGCGTTCCCGTCTACGAGATGCGCGTCGCCCACAAGTCGCTCGAGTCGTGGTTCCTCGAGGTGATGGGCGAAGATCAGAGGCCCGGATGAGACCGGGCGGCGTGCTGACGGTCGCGCACCTGACGATCCACGAGGCCGCGCGCCGGAAGATCCTGCTCGCGGCCCTGATCGCCGGCTTGGCGTTCCTCACGCTTTACGGCGTGGGACTCCACTTCATCGTCCGCGACGTGTCGGCGCACGAGACGTCGATCCTCGAGCGGCGCGTCTTTCTCAACGTCATGACCCTGGCCGGCCTCTACGCGTCCAGCCTCCTCACGGTCATGACCGCCGTCCTCCTCCCGGTCGATACCCTTTCCGGCGAGATCGCTTCCGGGGTCATCCAGACGGTCGCGGTGCGGCCCATCCGCCGGCGCGACATCGTCCTCGGGAAGTGGCTCGGGCATTGGCTCGTCATGGGCGCCTACCTTCTCCTGCTCGCCGGCGGCGTTCTCGCCCTCACGCGGGCGCTCGCCCACTTCACACCGCCCGGCGTCCTGAGGGGACTGCCGCTGATGCTCCTCGAAGGAACGGTGCTCCTCACCCTCTCCATCGCGGGCGGCTCGCGTTTGAGCACCGTGACCAACGGCATCCTCGCGTTCGGCCTCTTCGGGCTCGCCTTCATCGGAAACTGGGTGGAGCAGATCGGCACCTACGCCGACAACACCGCCGCCGCACAGGTGGGAACCGTGGCCAGCCTCATCATGCCGAGCGAATCGCTCTGGCAGCTCGCCGCCACCCAGATGCAGCCCACCATTCTGCGCGAGCTGGGCGGGTCGCCCTTCTCGCCGGTGTCGGTTCCGAGCGCGGCGATGGTGTGGTGGGCGATCGGCTACGTCGTCATCGCACTCGCGCTGGGCGTGCGGGCGTTTCGCCGGCGCGCCCTGTAGCGCGGCGTCAACGGCCGCGCTCGCGCTTCACGTCCTCTCGCGAACGCTGCTTCTCCTGACGAGGCTCCTCCGACTTCTTGTCCCGGGGTTCCTCCGGCGCCGGCTTCGGGCGCACGGCCGGCGGGGGCTCGGGCTTGTCTTCGCGATTCGATCGCTCGCGCGCGCGGTACTCGCGCTCCAGGTCGCCGGGCGCGGGACGCTCCCGTGAAGGCGTTGCTCTCTCCTGACGTGGCGACGGCCGTTCCCGAGGGGGCTCCGGCCGTTCACGCGGAGGCGTCGGCCGCTCGCGCGGTGGAATCGGCCGCTCGCGCGGAGGCGCGGGCCGCTCGCGCGGCGGCAACGGCCGGTCGCGAGGGGGCGTGGGCTGATCGGGCGTATTGTTGCGGGGCGGAGCCGGGCGTTCGACCGCCGGCTCGCCTCGCCGCCGGTTCTCCTGGGGCGGCGTGGGCTTGGCCGGGGGAAGGGGCGTCTCTTCGCGTTCCCGCGTGGTCGTCGTCGATGGCGGAAGGACCGGGATGTTCGTCGGCTTCCATTCGCTGCCGGTTCTCACCCGCCACGTTCCATCTCCCTCGCGGCGATAGACGCGTCCGTCCTTGCCGCCGAACACGTCGTTGGGGACAGGGGATGGACGGGTGATCGGCCGGGCGATCGAGCGGCTGCGGACGCGATCGACGCGCGTGACGTTCTCCGGCCGGTTGTAGAGGTTGGAGGGCAGCCCTTCCAACGCGGCGTTCCGCACGCGTCGCGGGCGGGTGCGCAGCAGCGCCATGTCCTGAGCCACCAGCGGGCGCCGGAATCCGCCCGGGCCGAACCACTTCGACCGGGTGCGGCCGCGGGCGACGGAGGAATCCGAGCGCCAGCGGTTGCCGACACGGAGGAAGCCCGTGCTGTAGCTGAAGCCGAAACTCCACCGGCCCAGCCAGGGGTTGTACCGGGCGTGGAAGCCCCAGGTGAAACGGCGCGGATAGTAGTGATGCCGGCCCCGCCAGCCGTGGTACCGGTACCCGGTCCCGTAGACGACGGTGCCGTGATAGGGATACCAGCCCAGGTAGCCCGGCAGATAGCCGACATACACGACGTCCGGCGTGGCCTCGTAG
>DASQJL010000112.1 GCA_035631035.1 Candidatus Binatia bacterium
CACCGCCCGGGCCAGCACATCACGAGCCCGCGGCGCCGCCCGTGCACCACGAGCCCGCGGCGCCGCCCGTGCACCACGAGCCTCAGGCGCCGCCCGCGCACCACGAGCCCGCGGCGCCCACGGCGCATCACGAGCCCGCGGCGCCTCACGAGACGCATCGACCGCGCATTTCCGCGACGACGCTTCCCGAGGGGCTCTCTCCCGAGGAGCTGCAGCGGCACGAACGGGCGCGGCGGCTGGCGCGCGTGCTCGCGTCGGACATCGCGATCTACAACCGGGAGAAGCGCGAGCGGGGGATCCGCGACGGGAATCTGGTCGCGGTGCTCGGCTATGAGATCAAGAAATCGTGGGAGACCTACAAGGAGCGGGTCGGGGTCGACTTCGCCAACTCCACTCCGTACTTCCGCGACGCCCTGAACGAGATCGTGGCGGAGGGGAAGAAGATCTTCTAGACGTCCGCGCGGCCGCGGGCCGCGCTCAGGCCGGCGCTTCCTTCCCGCGATCTCTTGCCCGCGCTCCCTTCCCGCGATCTCTTGTCCGCGCCGTGAACGCCAGCGTCAGAGCCCCCGCGATGAGCAGCGCGCCCGCTCCCGCGACCGCCCATTCCGCCCGCACCACACCGCGCCCGAGCAGCACGCCGCAGAGCCCCGCCGAAGCGAGCACCAGGAGCCGGGCCGTGAAGTCGCGCAGCGCGAAGACCCGCGCCCGCGCCACGGGGCCGATCGCGCCCTGGAGGGCGGCCTCCGTCGTGACGAGCAGGAGCGCCACGAAGGCCCCGGCCCCGAAGCCGAGCGCGAGGTCCGCGCCCGTGCGATGCGAGCGCGCGAAGAGGAGGAGCGCCGCTCCCGTTCCCGCGAGCCCGGCCGCCGTCCGGCCCCAGGGTGAGCCGCCGCCGCCGCGCGCCGCCAGCGCGAGGGACCCCGCCACCATGCCCGTGGCCGTCGCGGCGAGCAGCGCGCCCACGCCGGCCACGATCCCGCGCCCGCGGCTCGCGAGCAGGATCGGAGCGGCGACGTGAAGGGCTCCCCCCGCCACCCAGAGCAGTCCCGTCGCGGCGATCACGCCCAGGGCGCGGGGGCTGTGCAGCGTGATGCGGGCGCCCTCGCGCACGTCGGCGTAGAGGGCGCGATAGGCATCGCGCGCCCTCTGGGGCGGGCGCGGCACCGCCGGCACCGCGGCGAGCGTCTCGCCCGCCGCGCCCGTCGCGGCGTGCCGCTCTCCCGCGGCCACCGCCACCCGCGGCGGGACCCGGATCCAGAGGAGCGCGGCCACCGAGACGAAATAGGTGAGCGCGTCGAGCGCGAATCCCACTCTCCAGCCGAAGCGGGCGATGGCGACGCCTCCCGCGAGCGATCCCGCGATCGTCGCGCCGACGCCCGCCAGCGTGACGAGCGAGTTCGCCTCGACCAGGCGGTCCTCGGGGACCATCTCGGGCAGGATCGCCGAGCGTGCCGGGAGGAAGAAGGAGTTGGCGACATAGAGCGCGAAGACGAGCCCGAAGGCTCCGGTCAGGCCGGCGCGGGGCACCACGACGAGGAAGAGGAGCGCGACGATGCCGCGCGCCGCGTCGGAGAGGACCAGGACGCGCTTCCGGTCCCACGTGTCGACGAGCGCCCCGATCCAGGGGCCGAAGAGGATCGTCGGAAGGAAGGAGACGACCGGGATCCAGGAGAGCTCGGCGGCGGGGTTTGCGGGGGTGCGCGCGTGCTCGATGACGACCGCGAGCAGGGCGAGGTAGGTGAACCGGTCGCCGAAGACCGAGACGACCTGGCCGATCCAGAGGGCCCGGAAGCTCGTGTCGCGGAAGAGCCGGAGCGATGCCGCTCCTCCCATCAGACCGCGGCCGGCGTCTCCGGCGCCTCGGCCGCCGCCCGCTCCGGCGGCGCCGCGCCGCGGGCGCCCAGCACCGAGGCGTAGATCCGCTCCAGATCGCGCGCCACCCGGTCCCAGCCGTAGCGCGCCGCGGTGCGCACCCCGGCGGCTCCCATCCGCGCGCGCCGCGCAGGGTCCTCGATCAGGCTCCCGAGCGCGGCCGCAAGCGCCTCGGGGTCGCGCGGCGGCGTGAGAAGCCCCTCCACCCCGTGGCTCACGACGCATCGGTAGCCCGGGATGTCGCTCGCCACGACCGGGACGCCGAGCGCCATCGCCTCGAGGAGCACGAGACCGAAGCTCTCCGAGCCGCGCGCGGGCGAGCAGAAGAGGTCGGCGGTCGCGTAGTACTGCGGCAGCCGCTCGTGGGGCACCTGGCCCTCGAAGACGACGCGCCCCGGAAGCGCGCGGCGCGCCCGTCGCTCGAGGGTGCGCCGGAGCCGGCCGTCCCCGACCAGGATCAGGCGGAAGTCGGTCCCATGCGCCGCCAGCCGCTCGCAGGCCTCCAGCAGCTCCGGGAGGCCCTTCCGCGGATCGAACCGCCCCACGAAGAGAAGATTGGCGCGGCCGTCGGCGTAGCGCTCGACCGGCGGCACGCCGGGACGGAAGCGCGCGAGGTCGACCCCGTTGGGGACCACCGAGATGGGGCGCCTGAACGTGCGGAGCACGTCGTCCCGCGCGGCTTCGGAGACTGCGATCACGTGCGCGAGCCGCTCGAAATACGGACGCAGGATCGGCCGGAAGATCCGGAACGCGGCGTGGGAGTCGGACACCGAATGGAACGTTCCCACCACCGGCTGCCGCGCCGAACGGATGGCGAGCATCGGCAGGCTGGGGGAGAGCGGACAATGCACGTGCACCACGTCGTAGGCGCCGCGCTCGAGATGGTCGCGCAGCATCCCCTCGAGCCCGAGACCGAGCGTGATGTTGTTGTCGGCTCCGTTGTAGAGCAGCGTGAAGTTCCTGCCCATGCGGAAGACGCCCGGCTCGGCGCCGTTCGTCCCCGGATGGCGCGACGTGACGATGGTGACGTGATGGCCGCGCGCGCGCAGCGCCGCGGCGGTCCCGTCCACGTGCTGGGTGACGCCGCCCACCGTGGGATGGTAGGCCTGCGTGACGATCGCGATCCTAAGCGGCATCGGCCGGCGCCCCCGAGGCTCCGAAGAAGGGGCGGAAGATGCACCATTCGCCCACGTGCGCGGCGATGTTCCGCTCCTGCGCCGCGGCGACCCGCGCGGTCAGGCGCTCCAGATCGCGCCCGAGCGGAATCGCGCGGTCGGGGAGATCGGCGCCGTCGAAAACGACGCGGTGCCCGCCCGCTTCCCGCGCCGCATGCGCGTGGAGGAGCGGCGCGCCCGCGCGGCGTGCCAGGAGCGCCGGGCCGGCGGGAAAGGAAACGGCGCGCCCGAAGAACCGCGCGGTCAGGCCCCTCGTGTAGACGTCGCCGTCCACGAGCAGCACCACGAGCCCGCCCTGACGCAGCGTCGCGATCAGCGGGGTGAACCCGTCTTCGGGCGTGCTCACCGCGATGCCGGAGCGTTCCTTCAGCTCGCGCACCGCGCCGTGGAGCAGCGGGTTCCACTGGGTCCCGGTGACCACGTGGACGCGAAAGCCGAGCCGGGCGAGGGCCAGGCCGCCAAGCTCCCAGTTGCCCAGGTGCGATGCCGCGATCACGGCACCCCGTCCCGCGGCCGCGGCCCGGTAGAGGTGCTCGGTCCCCTCGAAGCGGAAGCGCGCGTCCCACGCGCTCGGCGAAAGGCGGCCCTGGCCGAGGAACTCGGCGAGGTGGCGATGATAGGCGCGAAAGACGGACCGCGCGCAGCGCTCCCGGTCCGCGGGGCGCGCGAGCAGGGGATGCCCCGCGCGCGCGATCTCCCGGAGGTTCGCGTGCACCGCTTCGCGCCGCGTCGGGCTCAGGCGGTACTCGAGCGAGGCGACGGCCGCGGAGGCGGCGTTGGCGAACGAGGGTGGAATCCGGCCCGCCAGGCCGAGCGCGATGCGGAGGAGGATGCGGGCGAGTGCCGGCGTTTCTCGTGAGGCGTCGTCGGGGACCGTCACCGCGGCAACTATAGAAGGCGAATCCGGCCTGTCAAGGCGCGCCGGGCGGCGCGGTGTCGCCCGTCCGGGTATCGCCCGTCCGGCGGCGGGCTTCCGAGCCCGAAACATTTGACTCGCCGGGGCGCCCTGACTAGAGTGGCGGGGCCTCCCCGCTCAGCACCATGTGGTCGATCGCGCAGTCAGGGCGTCGGGTCGTTTTCGCCGCCCGTATTCGGCTCGAAGAGCGCGTCGGCGGTTTCCACGCCGTGCAGGCAAGGACACGCCTCGGCGCGCTGCGCTTCGGGACACGATGCGACCATGCGATTTTCGCGGCGGCAATAGACTTCGGGGGTCAGCCGCGCGAGGAACCACGGGGCGGTGGAAATCACGGTGCGTTTCATGCGGTCCTCCGGGGCTCGCTGGGTCTCGAGCCTTGGTCCCGGTGCGATTCCGGCTCCGTTTCGGAGGTTGCATGACGTGTGCCATCGGCGGCTTCCACGGGCAGGGGTGAGGGGATGGCCAGTCAAAAACTCGTACGCTGCGAGTTGCGGAAACCGGGTGAAGACGCCGGAAGCGTCCGCTACGTCCCTCTGGAGATTTACGGTCTCTGGGAATTCCTGATGCGCAACAAGCACCGGTTCGACGTCGCGCGGAGCGTGGCGTCGCTCTGGATCGACGTGGACGAAAACCCCGAGGTGGCCTACGGGGAGAATCAGTACGAGCGGGTCACCGAGGTGACGCTGCTCCGCTACTCGGAAAGCGACGGCATGTTCAGCAAGGTGAACCGCTATTTTCCGACCCAGGAATGTTCGGAGCTAAAAAATCTGCTGCTCCGGCACTACGAGTCGGTCCACGAGCCCGGTGCTCCGGGTCTCCAGTTCCGGGAGCGCCAGGGGATCTGGATCCGCCGCGAGGCGAGGGGGCGCTGACCCTGTAAGCCCTTGCGATCGTGCGATCCGCACGATCCGTACCCCCGCCCGCACGCTCCCCCGGCCGCTTCCGGCCCTCCCGGGCGATCCCATGGCCGCGCAATCACTTGCGGCCACGAGGCTCCGCCGGACCATCCTCCTCTCCGGCTCGTCCTGGCACGTCTCGTGCTCATCAGGCCTGCGGCCGGCGCCAGGACAGGCGACCGCGCCTCGCACCCGAAACGCACATTTCAAGCCGGGAGCCCAGCCATGGTCGTGGTCAGCTATTCGGGACGGGAGATCAACGCCAAGATCGTCTACTACGGCCCGGGTCTGAGCGGCAAGACGACCAATCTCGAAAAGATCTACGACAGCGTCCCCGAGTCCAATCGCGGCCGCATGGTTTCCATGAAGACGCAGACCGACCGGACGCTCTTCTTCGACCTGCTCCCGCTCGATCTGGGCGAGCTGTCGGGCATGAAGACGCGCTTCCTCCTCTACACCGTTCCGGGCCAGGTCTACTACAACGCCACGCGGAAGCTCGTGCTGAAGGGCGTGGACGCCGTCGTCTTCGTCGCCGACTCCAGTCCCGACAAGATGGCCGAGAACCGGGAGAGCCTGACCAACCTCGAGCAGAACTTGAAGTCCTACGGCCTCGACCTCAAGACCATCCCGTGGGTGATCCAGTTCAACAAGCGGGACCTTCCGGACGCGCTCTCCACGGACCAGATGAACAAGGAGCTGAACCGCTGGAACGTTCCGACCTACGAGGCGCAGGCGGCGAACGGGACCGGCGTCTTCGAGACGCTGCGCGGCGTCTCGAAGCTGCTCCTCTCCAAGATCTCGAAGGACGTCGTGGAGAAGGACAAGGGGCTCGGCGCGCCGCGCGGATCCAAGGCGGAGCCTGCCGCGGCCGAAGAGCGTCCCGCCAAGCCCGGGATCCTGCAGGCGCTGAAGCGCGGCGGAAAGCCCAAGCCGGAGCCCGAGCCGGCGCAGGAAGCGCCGATGCTCTCCGAGGACGCCCTCGTCGAGGAGGCGCCGGCGCCGATGTACCTCGAGCGGAACCCGTTCGCGGATCCTCCTCCCGCTTCGATCCCGCCGCCGCGCGAGGAGATGGTGCTCGGCGATCAGGATCTCGTGGTCGAGCCCGAGGAGCCGCAGATCGTCCGCGCCAAGGACGACGGCATCGTCCGCTCCCGCGACGAGGACGGAATCCTGAGCGATGGGGAGATCGAGCGCGAGTCGTCGTACGAGGCGGAGCGCTCCACCGTCTCGTCGGCGGGCGGAAAGTCGATCGTCGTTCCGATCGACCTGGGTTCGCTCCCGCGCACGGGCCGCCTGCGCGTCACCTTCGAGTTCACGATCGACGTGGTCGACGGCGAGCCGAAAGCGGCCAAGGCGCGGCACACCCACATGCGCGACCTCGATCCCGTCTGACCGTTCGCGCGCCGCGCGACGAAAAATCGTATACAGGCCCGCTCCGCGGGCCTTTTTCGTTGACGGGAACGCGCCCGATTCCTAGGCTGCGGCGGTGGATCGCGCCATTCCCATCTCCGTCCCCGAAGGAACCCTCGCCGGCGCCGAATCGACGCGGGCCGAGAGCCTCACCGTCGCCGAGAACCTCGCCCGCGGCGCGGCCGACCCCGAGCACGCGCTTCAGGCGGCGCGCATCTTCTCCCTCGAGGGGCAGCGCGATCGTGCGATCGACATCCTCCGCCAGGGAACCCTCGCCCATCCGCGGCACGTCGGCCTTCTCGGAACGCTCGCCGATCTCCTCTCCAGGGGCGGAGCCTTCGAGGAGGCGGACCTCGTCTTCCGGCAGGCGCTGGAGTACGGCCCGGGGGACGCGGATGCGTGGTACCGCGCGGGGCTGCACGGCGCGCGCCAGGGACAGCTCGAGGCGGCCCGCCGCGCCTATGAAGAGACGGTGCGGCTCGACCCCACGCGCGTGCGCGCCTGGGTGAACCTGGGGCTGGCGCGGGCCGACCTGGGCGATCGCCGCGGCGCGCTCCAGGCGCTTCTTCGCGCGGTGCAGGCCGATCCCGCGTGCGCCGAGGCGCATTCGAACCTGGGCGTGCTCTATCACGAAGAGGGGATGCGCGCCGAGGCGATCGAGTCGTTCCGCCGCTCGGTCGAGCTCGCCCCCGACTCGAGCGAGGCGCACTTCAACCTGGGCTGGGCCCTCCTCGCCGACCAGGAGCTGGAGCAGGCCGAGACGATGCTCGAGGCCTCGGTTCGGCTCGACCCCGCGAACGTGGAGAGCCTGTACGCGCTGGCGCTCCTCCACATCCGCGTGGGGAAGTACGGCCGCGCGGTCGGCTCGCTCCGGCAGGCGGTCGAGCACCAGCCCGACGACGCGCGCCTCCACTATCAGCTGGGGGTCGCCTACAACCGCCAGGACGCCGTGGACCAGGCGATCCTCGCGCTCGAGACCGCCGCGCGGCTGAACCCCGACGATCCCCGCCCGCACCACCTGCTCGGCGTCGCCTACGACAAGAAAGAGCTCCCCGCGCTGGCGCGCGAGGCCTATCGGCGCGCCGCCGCGCTGAACGGCTGACCGTGCCGGGCGTCGGGCGCGCGTTCGATGCGGCCCGGCGCGAGCGCCGCGGCGCCTTCATCGCCTACCTCGCCTCCGGCTATCCCGACCTCGCGGAATCGGACCGCCTCGCGGGCGCCGCCTGCGAAGCGGGAGCGGACGTGCTGGAGCTGGGGGTCCCCTTTTCGGATCCCGTCGCGGACGGACCGGTCATCCAGCGCGCGACCCAGATCGCGCTGGAGGGCGGCGCGACGCTCGCGAGCGCGATGCGGCAGGCCGCCACCCTCCGCGCGGCGCACGGGACCCCGATCGTCCTCATGT
The DNA here is from genome assembly GCA_035631035.1 of Candidatus Binatia bacterium. Taxonomy (NCBI): domain Bacteria; phylum Candidatus Binatota; class Binatia (SeqCode); species Binatia bacterium. The sequence continues at coordinate 7,672 of DASQJL010000112.1, forward strand.
CCTACCTGAATCCGATCCATCGCTACGGGGTGTCGCGCTTCGCCCGGGACGCCGCGGCGTCGGGCGTGGACGGCGTGATCCTGGTGGACCTCCCGCCCGAGGAAGATCCGGAGACGTGGGAAACGATTGTGGAAGCGGGGATCGACACGATCGCGCTCGCCACCCCGACCACCGCGCCCGCGCGCCTTCCGACCATCGCGGCGCGGGCCCGCGGCTTTCTCTACGTGGTCGCGCGCCTCGGCGTCACCGGCGCGGGAGGAGCCGATCCCGATACGGCGGCGCTCCTCGATCGGTGCCGCGGGCTATCGCCCCTGCCGCGGGCGATCGGCTTCGGCATGTCGCTCGAGAGCGATCTCGCGCCGTATCGCGGGCGGGCCGAGGGGGTCATCGTCGGCTCGGGGCTGCTCGAGCCGATGCTGCGCGAGCCGGATGCGGCCGCGCGCGAACGGACGCTCGTCGAGCACGTCCATGCTTTCCGGATGAAGATGGAGTCCCTGGGATGAGGGCTGAGAGGCGCGGCTAGGGAAGGTTCGAGAGCACCCAGAGGGCCTGACCGCCGCTGGTCGACACCGTCACGATCCTGGTCTCATCGGGCGACCAGCAGGGGGTGGCCACAACCGAGCCGATGTCGCCGAAGGCAACCGCCTTGAGGCTGGATGCGGCTCCTGATGGCGAGATGGTCCAGATCCCGGGGCGTCCCGTCCGTTTGTTCGACGCGAACAGAATGCGGGTACCGTCGGAGCTGAACCGGGGTGTCATGTCGAAGTAGGGCCCGGTCGTCAGCTGAACCGGCGTGCTGTCTCCTGCCGCCAGCGTGAGCATCCAGACGTGCCGGTACGTCGAGCTGTCCGCCGTGAAGCAAATCCGTTGCCCCGCCGCGTCCCATGCCGCCTCGCCACAGTCCTGCGTCGCGCCTGTGAGGTAAATCTGCTCCGGAGTGGCGACCGTGTAATCGGGAATCAGGACGAGGCGACCCTTGGCTTGCTGCTGCGTGTACACCAGCCCCGTCGTCCCGGGACGCGGCGCGGGCGAGGTCTCGCTGCCCGCGAACGCGGTCAGCTGCCGGATCTCATCGGTCGCGAGATTGCGTAACCACAAGTCGTACCCGGTCGTGGAGGACGAGGATCGCAGCCTGTAGATCAGGACCGAGTCGTCCGCCCACCTCGCCTCCAGCTGGTCCTCCGACGCGCCCTTGGAGAGATAGGTCATGTCCGAGCCGTCCGGCCGGCAGGTGGCGATGTTCGCGTGGGTGCCATCGGAGAAGGAGAACGCGATCCGGTCCCCTCGCCAGTCGGGATAGCTGGCCAAGGGGTTCGTCGAGGGGTTCGTGATCCGGCTCCATTGAACGCCCGTATTCACGGGGGCCGCGATCTGGCCGGAGTCGCAGCCCACCAGCGTGAGGCTCAGCGCTGCCACCAGCGCCGCTGCGCGCCGCGTCCAGAGCCGCTTTGTGCCGGGGATCACGCATTCCATCTTATCAGTGCCAGTGCCCATCCTCAAGGTATCGACAGGTTACGGCGGGTCGTGAGCCCCGAGCGGTGGCTGAATCGAACCGCTCGGCGGTTCGGGTTTCGCGCCGCCCCTTCCTTGCCGCTTCGCCGCCGCCATCGAGCGACGCGGTGAGGCGCCCGGTCGCCGTACGGTGCCCTTTCGCGTTCAGATGCCCACCCCCATTGCCGATCACAGGAACGAGGTCCGAGCGGCCCCGCGCACGAGGCGCGGCGGTCGTGGCAGGAACCCCGTCCGGCAGGAAGCCGGAGGTGCGAGGGCACGATGCTCCTCTTGACGCGGAAGCTCGGCGAGAACATCCGGATCGGTGACGACGTCAAGATCACCATCGTGGAAGTGAAGGGAAACCACGTGAAGCTGGGCATCGACGCGCCTCCGAGCGTGAAGGTGCACCGCGAAGAGATCTACGAGCGGATCCAGCAGGAGAACCGCCGGAATCAGGCCCAGGCCGCGGCGGGGGCCCAGCCGGGCGCCGCTCCGGGAAGCGCGGGAACGGATGCCTCGCAGTCCGCCAACGGATCGGACAGCGCGCCTCACGCCACGGAGGGGAAGGGCGATGCGAACGGTGAAGGCGCCTCGCGAGCCTGAGAGCGAGGAGTGGCTGGTCCGCGGCGAGGAGGTCACCGCGCTCTTCGACTGCGCGCTCCGCTACGTGGGCGAGGGAAACCGTCCGGTGGCCGAGCGCTCGGTTCTCGAGCTGATGCGCTGCCTGAACTCGGGTGGGCGCGGCGCGGGAGCGCGGGTCCTGGCGCACTTCGACGCCTGTCTCGCGCAGCTCGAGCGGGGTGATTTCGACGATGCCTTCGAGAATCTCCTGATGCTGAAGGATTCCTGGGTGGAAGCGCTCGCGGAGCTCCGGAGGGACCGCACCCGTGCCTCAAACATCAACTAAACGCCGCTCCGAATCGAAGAGCGACCTGCTCGATTCCGAAAGCACCGAAACGCCGGTGGAGCGCGCCCGTCGCCGCATCCGCCAGGGCTACTACGACCGCCCCGAGGTGCGCCGCACCCTGGCCACGCTCATCCTCCACCGCGCCGCCCGGAAGAACCTCGCCTGATTCCGCTTGACCCCTCCCGAGGGCCGCTGGTAAAGATGTAGCCGCTCCCGTAACCAGAATCCACAAGCGGAGATTGGCTCAGGGATGACGCCGACGATCGGCCTGGACGCCGCTTCGTGAGACCCCGCCCCGCCACCGATCTTTCCCCCGCGACCAGGCCCCGGCTGCGCCCGGCGCGGGCCGTGGCCGAGAGTCTCTATCGCTATGCGCCCTTCGGGGTTCTGGCGGTGGACCGCGAGGGACGGGTGGTCGCGGTGAACGAGACCGCCTGCCGGCTCCTCGGCTATGCGGCCGAGGAGATGCTCCAGGAGCCGGCCTCGCTCCATTTCCGGGCGCCGAAGGGAGACGGGCACGTCCTTCCGGGCGCGTGCGCCGCGCCGGAGGAGCCGCGCGAGGTCGAGGTGGCGACCAAGAACCAGGACGCCCTCCCGATCTCGCTCCGCCTGCTTCCCCTCGAGACCGAGTCGGGAGCGCTCGGCGGGACCCTCGCCCTCTTCGTGGACCTTCGCGGCGAGAAGTCGCGCGACGAGCAGTGGCGCCGCCGGGACCGCCTGGCCTCGCTGGGCGCGCTGGCCGCCGGCGTGGCGCACGAGATCCGAAACCCGCTCGCCGGGATCGGCGCCTCGGCGCAGATTCTCGCGCGCAGGCTTCCGGCGGGGGATCCGCGCGCCTCCTTCGCCACGCTCATCGTCGAGGAGGTGGCGCGCCTCGACCGGATCGTGGAGAGCCTGCTCCAGTTCGCGCGCCCCGCCACGCCCAAGCTGGCCCGGCAGTCGCTGCTGCCCGCGCTGGAGAAGGCGATCACGCTGATGCACGAGCCGGCGGTGCGGCAGAAGGTGTCGCTGGTCGCCGACCGCGCCGAGCGCGTTCCCGAGATCTACGTCGACGTCGACCAGATCCTCCAGGTGCTCGTGAACGTCGTGAAGAACGCGATCCAGGCGATGCCCGACGGCGGCGAGATCAAGGTCGGGATCGGCGTGAAGCGGAAGCGGCTGGTGGAGCGGAGCGCCATCGGCCGGCGGGCCTCCGACCGCCTGGAGTCGGCGCGGCCGATCCCGGAGCAGGAGGTCGTCGAGATCCGCGTGCAGGACAACGGCCCCGGGATCCCGGCGGCCACGCTGGCCCGCGTCTTCGATCCCTTCTTCACGACCCGTGCCCAGGGGAGCGGCCTGGGGCTTTCCATCTGCCAGACCATCGTGCGCGAGCACGGAGGCGTGATCACCGTCGAGAGCACCGTCGGACAGGGGACCACCGTCACGATCGACCTTCCCGTGGAGAAACGACATGGAGACCGACGCACCGATCCTCGCTAAGCCGTCCGCCGGCGTGCTCGTGGTGGATGACGAACGCTCGCTCCGCTTCACGCTCAGCGAGAGCCTCTCGGAAGAGGGCTACCGCGTCGAGACGGCGTCGGATGGCGCCGAGGCGCTCTCCAAGGTCGAGACCGGCGACTTCCAGCTGGTCCTGCTCGATCAGAAGCTTCCCGACTCCAACGGGATCGAGGTGCTCCGGAAGATCAAGACGAAGCGGCCGGAGCTTCCGGTGGTGATCATGACGGCGTACGGCAAGTTCGAGAACGCGGTCGAGGCGGCGCGAGCCGGCTGCTACGACTACATCGGGAAGCCGTTCGAGCTGGACCACATCAAGCTGGTGCTCTCCAACGCGCTCGAGCTGGCGACCGCTCGCGACGAGGTGGCGCGCCTGAAAGCGGCGGAGCGCCGGCGCGCCGGCTCGACGATCGTCTCCGGCGGCAGCCCCGCCATGGAGAAGATCTTCGGCACGATGAAGAAGGTCACGCAGAGCGGGAGCAGCACCATCCTGCTCGAGGGGGAGACCGGCGTCGGCAAGGAGCTCGTCGCCCGGGAGATCCACGACCTGAGCGCGCGCCGCGAGGGCCCGTTCGTGGCGGTGAACTGCAGCGCCTTCCCCGAGTCGCTGCTCGAAGGGGAGCTGTTCGGGAGCGAGAAGGGCGCCTACACCGATTCCAAGGGCCGGCGGCGCGGCGTCATGGAGCAGGCGAACGGGGGGACGCTGTTCCTCGACGAGATCGGGGAGATGCAGGCGAACCTTCAGGCCCGGCTCCTGCGCGCGCTGGAGCAGCGGCGCTTTCGCCGGCTGGGCGGCGAGACCGACGTGTCGGTCGACATCCGCGTCGTCGCGGCGACGAACCGCGACCTCAAGGTCATGGTGGACCAGGGAAAATTCCGGGAGGATCTCTACTTCCGGCTCGCGGTGATCCGCGTTCCCGTGCCGCCCCTCCGGGAGCGCACCGGCGACCTCCAGTCGTTGATCGACCACTTCGTGGATCACTTCAACCGGGAGTTCGGGAAGCGGGTGAAGGGGCCGAACGAGGACGCGCTCGCCCTGATGCTGGCCTACCGCTGGCCGGGGAACGTGCGCGAGCTGAAGAACGTGATCGAGCGCGCCGTCCTCCTCGAGAGCGAGGAGTGGATCCTGCCGGAGCACCTGCCGCTCGAGATCGTGGGCGCGGGCGGGTCGGCCCCCAAGGTGCTCGAGACGCGTCTCCACGTGGACGCGGGCGTCCTCACGCTGGCGAAGGCGGAGCAGATCGCGATCGAGATGGCGCTGGGGCAGGCGGGCGGCAACAAGACGCGCGCGGCGGAGGCGCTCGGGATCTCGCGCCAGACGCTCCGCACGAAGCTCAAGGAGTACCGGATGGAAGCCCCGGGGGGCCATGACGGCTGAGCCGGCGCCGGCGCCCGGCCCCGGAAGCAGCCCCCGGCCGCAGCCCCAACCGAATCCCTTCCGCCTGGAGCGCGGCGGCCCGGCGTCCCCGCGCGCCGGACTCCTCGCCACCGGCCACGGCGTCGTGCGCACCCCCGCGTTCATGCCCGTCGGCACGGCCGGGAGCGTGAAGGGGCTCGCTCCCGACGAGATCCGCGCGGCCGGCACGCAGATCCTCCTCGCGAATACCTATCACCTGATGCTCCGACCCGGCGCCGCGCTCGTGCGCGAGCTGGGCGGCCTTCACGCGTTCATGGGGTGGGACGGCGCGATCCTCACCGACAGCGGCGGCTATCAGATGGTGAGCCTGAAGGAGCGGGTGCGGATCTCGGAGGAGGGGGTGGAGTTCCGCTCCCACCTGGACGGCGCCCTCGAGTTCCTCTCGCCCGAGAGGGCCATGGAGATCCAGGCCGATCTCGGGCCCGACATCGCGGTGACGCTGGACCATGCCGTGCCGCTCCCGGCGCCCGAGGCCGACGTGCGGGACGGGGCCGAGCGGACGCTCCGCTGGACCGAGCGCTCGCTGGCGCGCGCGGCGTCGCTCACCACGCCCGCCGGCCTCCCGCAGCTCCACTTCGCGATCGTGCAGGGCGGGGGCGATCCGGCGCTGCGGGCGGAGATGGCGGCGCGCACGGCCGCCCTCCCGTGCGACGGGTTCGCGATCGGCGGGCTTTCCCTGGGCGAGACCAAGGCGGAGACGTGGGCGTCGGCGCGCGGCGCGAACGAAGCGCTCCCGGCCGACCGGCCGCGCTATCTCATGGGCATGGGCACGCCCGAGGATCTGCTCGACGGCATCGCCTCCGGGGTGGATCTCTTCGACTGCGTGCTCCCGACGCGGAACGCGCGGAACGGGATGGCGTTCACGTCGGAGGGCACCCTCAACATCCGGAACGCGGCCCACGCGCGCTCGCCCCTGCCGCTCGATCCGCGCTGCGCCTGCGCGGCGTGCGCGCGCTTCACGCGCGCCTATCTGCGGCACCTGCATCAGGCGGGGGAGATCCTGGCCCACCGAATGCTGACCTTGCACAACGTGACGTTTTACCAGACACTGATGAACGAGGCGCGCGAGGCGATCGATCGCGGCGCCTTCGACGTGTACGAGCGCGAGTTCCGCCGCCGCTATCGCGCGCGCCGGGACGACGCCTCCCCGCCCGAGGCCCAGGAGTAATCCATGCTGGATGCCGTCTACGCGCAGGCCGCGCCGGTTGCCGCGCCGTCGCCCGCCGATCAGATGCTGCACATGGTCGCGATCCTCGCGATCACGATCGGAATCTTCTACTTCCTCATCATCCGCCCCCAGCAGAAGAAGCAGAAGGAGGCCGAGCAGATGCTGGCGTCGATCCGGAAGGGGGACCGCGTCCTCACCTCCGGCGGCGTCTACGGCACCGTGATCGGAACGGGCGGGAAGGACGACGTGGTCGTGCTCCGCGTGGCGGAGGACGTGAAGATGGAGTTCTCCAAGCAGGCGATCGTCCAGGTCGTGGAGCGCGGGAGCTGAAGTGGCGCGGAGTCTCCGCTACTACGGCGATCCGGTGCTGCGCCGGAAAGCCGCGCCCGCCCAGGCGGGGCCCGAGCTGGCCGCGCTCGTGGCCGATCTCTTCGACGTGATGTACCGCGAGAAGGGGGTCGGTCTGGCGGCGCCGCAGGTGGGCGAGTCGACGCGCGTCTTCGTCGTGGACGTCGAAGACGACGCCGGACGCACGAAGCAGGCGTTCGTGAACCCGGTGATCACGAAGCGCGAGGGGACGATGAACGGCGAGGAGGGGTGCCTGAGCATCCCCGGGTATCGCGAGGACGTGAAGCGCTGGGCCGCGATCGAGGTCCAGGCCACGGACGAGACCGGCCGCCCCTTCACGCTCGAAGCCGAGGGACTCCTCGCCCGCGCGATCCAGCACGAGCTGGATCACCTGGACGGCATCCTCTTCCTCGACCGCTTGAGCCCGATCAAGCGGAAGCTCCTCGAGGCGCGCTTGAAGCGCTTCCAGGCGCCCGTCCATGCGATGGACGCCGAGGGCTCCCGCTCCTCGCTCTGACCGGCGTGCGGCCGACCGGCCTCCGCCCTCCACCCGTTCCCAGGGACTGACATGCGCCTCGTCTATTACGGCACGCCGGCGCTCGCCGTGCCGCCGCTCCGGCGCCTGGTCGAAGACGGACGCGCCCCCCTCCTCGTGGTGACGCGCCCCGACCGTCCCAAGGGGCGCGGCCTCGCTTCGTCGGCATCCCCGGTCAAGGAGGCCGCGCTCCAGCTCGGGCTGCCCGTCGAGACGCCGTCCCGGGCGGGCGCGCCCGAGGCGATCGAGCGCATCCGCGCGCTCCAGCCCGATCTCCTGATCGTCGCCGCGTACGGGCAGATCTTCCCCGCGGCGCTGCTCGCCACGCCGAGGCTGGGCGCCCTCAACGTGCACTACTCGCTCCTGCCGCGCCACCGCGGGGCCGCCCCGGTTCAGGCGGCCATCCTCGCGGGCGACGCCGAGACGGGGGTGACCACGATGTGGATGACCGAGGGGCTCGACGAGGGGCCGGTCTTTCTCAAGAGGAGCACCGCGATCGAGCCGGGCGAGGACGCCGGAGCGCTCGGCGCCCGCCTGGCCGCGCTCGGCGCCGCGTGCCTCGCCGAATCGCTCGAACGGATCGAGGCCGGGGAGATCCGGCGCGAGGAACAGGACCCCGCGCGCGCCACGATGGCCAAGAAGATCCGCCCCGCCGACGCGCGGCTCGATCCCGGCGCGTCGCCGGAGACGCTGGCCCGCCTCGTGCGCGCGTTCGCCCCCGAGCCGGGCGCCTATTTCGTCCTCGATGCGGCCGGGGCGTCCACCGAGGGCGACCGGCTCCTCCTGCTCGCCGCCGAGCCCGGCTCCGCGACGGTCCCCGCGACGGCCCCGGGGACCGTGCTCGCGATCGACCGCGCCCGCGGCGTGGAGATCGCGCTCTCGCGGGGGTCGCTCTGGCTCCAGCGCGTGAAGCCGGCGGGACGGAGAGCGATGTCGGGCGCCGAGTACGCGAATGGAAAGCGGCTCAAGCCGGGAGACCGGCTCCCGATCATCCTTGGCGCGCCCGCGCCCGGCGCGCGCTCGAAGGGTTCGTCGTGACGCGGCGTCCCGCCCTGCCGCGCCGGCGGAAGCCGGTCGGCCCGCGCGAGCTCGCGCTCCAGATCCTGGCCGCGGCGGAGAGCCGCCGCGCCTATTCCGACCGGCTGCTCGAGAGCCGCCTCCGCGATTCGGCGCTGGCCCCGCGCGACGCCGCGCTCGTCACGACGCTCGTGCAGGGGACGCTGCGCCATCGCGCTCTGCTCGATCACCACCTGGCCGCGCTGACCGGCCCCCGGTGGGACGAGCTTCCTCTCTGGATCCGCGAGACGCTTCGGATCGGGGCGTTCCAGATCCTGGTGCTCACGCGCGTGCCCTCCTCGGCGGCCGTGGACGAGAGCGTGAAGCTCGCGAAGAAGTACGGGCATCCGGGCACGGCCGGGCTCGTGAACGCCGTGCTGCGGCGGCTGGCGGGGGGCGCCCTGGCGCTGCTCCCGGACGCGGCGTCCGATCCGGCGGCGCGCCTCGCGGTCGAGCATTCGCATCCGCGCTGGCTGGTGGAGCGCTGGGTGGCGCGCTACGGCCCCGAAGAGGCGGGCCGCCTCCTCGCGGCCGACAACGTCGAGCCGCGCGTCTCGGTGCGCGCCAACCGGGCGCGCACCTCGACCGAAGCGCTCGCGGAAGCGCTGCGCGCCGAGGGGTTCGCCGTGGAGCCGGGGCCGAACGGGGGGCCGGTGCTGCTGGTGGCGGACGGGTTCACGGCGGCGCGCTCGCCGCTCTTCCGCGGAGGCTCCCTCTCGCTGCAGGACGAGGCGGAGGCGTGCGTCGTGCCGGTCCTCGATCCCCGGCCGGGGCATCGCGCGCTCGACGTCGCGGCCGCGCCGGGCGGCAAGGCCTCGCAGATCGCCGAAGCGGTCGCGCCCTCGGGTTCGGTGGTCGCGCTGGAGCGGCACCCGAGCCGCGCACGGGCCCTGCGCGCGAACCTCGTGGAGCGCCTGGGGCTCGCGCATGCCTGGACGGTGTGCGGGGACGCGACGGCACCGCCCCTGCGCGGCCCGTTCGACCGCGTGCTCGTCGACGCGCCCTGCTCGGGCCTGGGCGTGCTCCGACGCCGCGCCGACGCGCGCTGGCGCAAGGAGCCGGACGCGATCGCGGAGATGGCGGCGCTGCAGGCGGCGCTGCTCGATGCGGCCGCGCCGCTCGTCTTGGCCGGCGGCGTTCTGGTGTATAGTGTCTGCTCCCTCGAACCGGAGGAGACCGACGCGATCGTGACGCCGTTTCTGAGCCGACATCCGGAATTCTCCCTCGACGACGCTCGCCCGTTTCTCCCGCCTTCCTTCCGCGGTTCCGAGCCCTTCTTCCGCGCGCTGCCGCACCTCCACGGCACCGACGGCGTGTTCGCGGCGAGGCTCGCGCGCCGATGAGGGGCCGCCGGCGTCCGGTCGAGCCCTGGCGCCGCCGCGCGCTCGCGCAGCGCGAAGCCGATCGCGTGCGCGGGGCCGAGACGGGCGCCTCGCTGAGCACCGCGCCGGAGACCAAGCTGGCCGATCCGCCCCCTGAGGACGGCGACCGGCCCATCGACCGCTCGCCGATCGCGCTCGACGCGCTCTCGCCCGAGGCCGTAGCACCGCCCCGCGCGGAGCGCCGCCGCGGTCCGCGCTTCAACATCATCACGGGCACCCTCCTCCTCTCGGCGGTCGCGCTGATCGGCGGGTTTCTCGTGATCAACCTGGTGCTCATGCCCAGCTTCACCCGGCAGGGAGCGGAAGTGCCGGTGCCCGAGGTGACGGGACTCTCCGAGCGCGAGGCCGAGCGGGTGCTGGCCTCGGAGGATCTCCGCCTCTCCAAGATCTCCGAGCAGTGGAGCCCCGACGTGCCGCGCGGCTTCATCGCGGCGCAGGATCCGGCCGCCGGAGGCTCGGTGAAGCGCGGCCGGCGCATCTCGGTGGTGGTGAGCCTCGGTGCGCAGGGGACCAGCGTTCCCGTGCTGGACGGCATGTCCGAGCGGCAGGCCGGCATCCAGCTCGAAAGCTCGGGCCTCCGGCGCGGAAAGGTGGCGCGCGTCTACACCGACGAGATCGGCAAGGACCTGGTGATCGCGAGCGACCCTCCGGGGGAGACGGTCGTGGAGCAGGAGACGGTGGTGGATCTCCTCGTCAGTCTCGGCCCGCCGCCGCGCGGCTTCGTTCTCCCCGACCTGACGGGACGCGACGGCTCGGGGACCGCGCGGGGGCTTCGCGACGAGGGATTCTCCGTCGCGATCCGCCCGATGGGCGCGGCCCACGGACCCGCCGACGCCGTCACGGGACAGGATCCGCCGCCGGGACATCGCGTCGCTCCGCGCGACTCGATCGTCCTCTACGTGAACCCATGAAGGGCGCCCCGGAAGCGCGGGGCGCCGCCGGGACGTGGTCCGCTCCCGGGCGCCGCCGCGTCTGCCCCTCGATCCTCTCCGCCGACTTCGCCCGCCTCGCCGAGGCGATCGCGACGGTGGAAGCGGCGGGGGCCGACTTCATCCACGTGGACGTCATGGACGGGCAGTTCGTCCCCAATCTCACGTTCGGCCCGATCGTCGTCGCCGGGATCCGGAAGATGACCCGCCTGCCGCTCGACGTGCACCTCATGATCGTCGATCCGCTCCGCCACCTTCCCGCCTTCGCCGATGCCGGCGCCGATCACCTGATCGTGCACGTGGAGGCGGTGGACGATCCCGCGGCCGCGGCCCGGGCCATCCGCGCGCGCGGCCTGCGCGCGGGGCTCTCGATCAAGCCCGCGACGCCGATGGAGCGCCTGATCCCGGCACTCCCCGAGTGCGACATCGCGCTCGTCATGACGGTCGAGCCCGGCGCGGGCGGCCAGGCGTTCCTCCCCGGCTCTCCCGAGCGGATCGCCGCGGCGCGGCGGGTCGTCGCCGAGCGCGGGCTGGACTGCCTCGTCATGGTGGACGGCGGGATCGACGTCCGGACCGCGCCGATCGCCGAACGCGCGGGCGCCGACGCCTTCGTCGCGGGGCACTCGATCTTCCACGCCTCCGATCCCGCGGGGGCGGTCCGCGCCCTCGGCGCGTCGCTCGCCCGGCCGTGAACGCGCTGGTCGTCGGCGGCGCGGGCTACATCGGCAGCATCGTGGCCGAGGAGCTCGTGCGCGCGCGCCACTCGGCGATCGTGCTCGACGACCTCTCCACGGGGCACCGGGCGGCGGTGCCGCCGCTGGCGCTCCTCGTCGCGGGGGCCATCCAGGACCCCGAGAAACTCCGCGAGGCGTTCACGACCAAGGAGATCGACTGCGTCATCCACCTCGCGGCCAAGTCGATCGTGTCGGAATCGGTCGCGCACCCCGACCTCTATACGCGGGCGAACGTCGAGTACGGAAAGATCCTCCTCGACGCCATGCGCGACCACGGGGTGAAGCGGATGGTCTTCTCGTCCACGGCGGCGGTGTACGACGCGACGGCGCCGATGCCGCTCCGCGAGGACTCGCGCCTCATGCCCGGGAACCCCTACGGCGAGACCAAGCTCCGCTTCGAGCGGATGCTGCGGGAGCGGGGCGAGACCGACGGACTCCGCTACGTCGCCCTCCGCTACTTCAACGTGGCGGGCGCGAGCATCGACCGAGGCGAGGATCACCGGAACGAGACCCACCTGATCCCGCTGGTGATCGACGCGGCGCGCGGCGCCAAGGGCCCGGTCCCGGTCTACGGCAGCGATTATCCGACCGAGGACGGCACGGCGATCCGCGACTACATCCACGTCGTCGACATCGCCGACGCCCATCTGCGCGCGATGCGCTACCTGATGGAGGGGGGCGCGAGCGTGACCTTGAACCTGGGGACCGGCACCGGGAGCTCAGTCCGGCAGGTGATTCGAACCGTCGAGGAGGTCACCGGACGGCCCGTCCCGACGCAGGATTCCCCGCGCCGGGCGGGGGACCCGCCGGTCCTGATCGCATCCGCCGCCGAGGCGTGGCGCGTGTTAGGCTGGACCCGGCAATTCGAGGAACTGAGCGAAATGGTGGAGACTGCCTGGCAGTGGCGGCAGCGCTTCCCGGAGGGATACGAGGCATGACCGAGCGGCCGAAACACGACGAAGACGAGCTGGAGCCCGACAAGATCCCCGAAGAGCTGGTGCGGGTGCACGACGTGCCCGACGAGGCCACCGGCACGATGCTGGCCGATTTCCTGCGCGAGCAGGGGATCGACGCCTTTTTGCAGCCGGTCGAGATCTCGATGCTGCCCGGCGTGGAGTCGGTGGGGCACGGGTACTGGGGGAAGATCGAGGTGCTCGAGCGCGACGAAGCGCGGGCGAAGACGCTGATCCGCGATTTCCTGGCCTCGCGCCCGCGGACCACGACGCGCAAGAAGAGCCCGGAGGGCGAAGGAGGCGACGCGGCGTGAAGCCGCTTCCCAGCGCTCCTCCCGGAGCGGTGTCCGTTCCCGCGCGAGGGGCGGGCGGGGACCTGGCCGCCCGGGTGCGGGCGATGGCCGGGCGCACGGTCCTGGTCGTGGGCGACGTGATCCTGGATCGCTACCTCTGGGGGCGCGCGAGCCGCGTCTCGCCCGAGGCGCCGGTCCTGGTCGTGGACGTGGAGAAAGAAGAGCTCCGTCTGGGCGGTGCGGCGAACGTCGCGCACAACGTGCGCGCGCTCGGGGCCACGCCGATCCTCTGCGGCCTTCTCGGCGCGGATGCCGCGGGCGAGGAATGCGCCCGTCTCCTGGCCGAGCGGCGCGTGGAGCCGGAGCGGGGCGTGGTCCGGGATGCCTCCCGCCGCACCACGCTCAAGACCCGCATCATCGCCCACCACCAGCAGGTCCTCCGCGCGGACGAGGAGAGCCGGGAGCCCGCCGGGGCTACGGCCCAGGAGCTGCTCTGGGAGCGGATCCGCGCCGCGGCCGGCCGCGCCGACGCGGCTATCGTGAGCGACTACGGCAAGGGCGTGGTCACGCCCGAGCTCCTCGACCGGCTGCTTCCCGAGCTTTCGCGCCGCGGCGTCCCGGTGGCCGTCGATCCCAAGGAAGAGCATTTCTTCCGCTACCGGGGGGTTACCGTGATCACGCCGAACGTGGCCGAGGCCTCGCAGGCCTGGGGGCGGAAGCTTCGCGACGCCGAGTCGCTGCTCGAGGCCGGCTTCGGCCTGCGCGAGCGGCTGGACGCCCGCTCCGTCCTGATCACGCGCGGCGAAGAGGGGATGTCGCTCTTCACCGCCGAGGGGCACACGCACTTCCCGACGCGCGCCCGCGAGGTCTACGACGTCACGGGCGCGGGGGACACGGTCGTGGCCGCGATGGGCGCCGCCCTCGCGGCCCAGGCGACGCTGCCCGAGGCCTGCGTCCTGGCCAATCACGCCGCAGGGCTCGTCGTCGCCCACGTCGGGACGGCGGCCGCCGGGGCCGCCGAGCTGATCGCCTCGCTCGAGGAGCCCGCCCTTGGGTGAGGTGCTCACGTTCGAGGATGCGCTGCGCCGCCGGGCCGCGGCCCGGGTCCTCTCCCAGACCTTCGTCTTCACGAACGGCTGCTTCGACATCCTCCATCCGGGCCACGTCGCGCTCCTCGCGCACGCCAAGCGGCTGGGGCACTACCTCCTGGTCGGGATCAACTCCGACCGCTCCGTCCACGCGCTGAAGGGGCGGGGCCGTCCGGTGCAGCAGGAAGCCGACCGCGCCACGATCCTCGCCGCGCTCTCCGACGTGGACGGCGTCTTCGTCTTCGACGACGAGACGCCGCGTGGCGTCATCGAGGCGCTCCTGCCCGACGTGCTCGTCAAGGGAGGCGACTACAAGCCGGAAGAGGTGGTGGGACGCGAAACCGTGGTGGCCGCGGGGGGACGCGTCGACATTTTTCCGACGGTGGCCGAACATTCTTCGACGAAGCTGTTGAGCAAACAGCATGCCGAGATGTCCCGGCGCGTGTAACGCGCCGGAACACAATTCGTTCCTCGATTCACCGGCACGGGCGCGCCGGTCCGTGCCGTCGCCCGCCGCCGCCGCCGAGCGACCCACTCCCATCTCCCTCGATTGACCCGCTCCGTGGGAGTGCCTACCATTCCGGCCGTCGTACGTACGTCGACGCACGCGGAACGCTCCACGTTCCTTAACGATTGGAGAACGCCATGATCGAAACCATCGCTGTGCTGCTCGTGGTGATGTGGCTGCTCGGCATGCTCACCCACTACACGCTCGGCGGCCTCATCCATATCCTCCTCGTGCTTGCCGTCATCGCGATCATCATCCGTCTCGTCTCGGGGCGGAGGCCGGTGGTCTGACGGGCTCTCCGAGCCGAAACGCTTCACGCCGTGCCTGACGGGCGACCCTGGCCGTGGCATCGGGCACATGCCGCGGCCCTCGCACTCGGACTTTCCCAGGAGGGAATCGAATGAACCGATCGCTGTCGGTCCTGGCCGTGACCCTGTTCGCCCTGTTCACGATCGCGCCGTCGTTTGCGATCGCGCAGGACATGCCTCCCGCCGAGCACAAGAGCATCGCTCTAGGGTTCCACAACGATCTCGCGCCGATCGGCGTCCGCTGGTGGCTGGCGGGGCAGAAGGTCGGTGTCGATCTGGGCCTGGGATACGACCGGGAGCCGTCCTTCATCTATTCGAACGAGCACCTCTCCACGTTCCGCTTCGACGTGGGCATCCCGATCGTCCTGAAGAGCTGGTCGCGGCTCCATTTCCTCTTCCGTCCCGGCCTGGCGTACGAGAGCCGGCAGGTGGAGACCGATCCGCTCGGGATCGCTCCGTTCGACACCGACACCAACAAGGACCTGCTGATCACCGGCGAGCTGGAGGCGGAGGCGTTCCTCCTGGACAATTTCAGCGTCTCGGCGAGCCACGGGATCGGGTACGACAGCTTCGATCCCGCCGGCGGCGGCGACAAGGAGAACTCCTTCTTCACGCTCGGCAACAACTTCACCAACGTCGGCTTCCACGTCTATCTGTTCGGAGGCGAGCGCTGAGCTGAAACGGGCGCGTCCTCCAGGGCGCGCCGCTCATGGGCATGGACTCGGGCCTCCGGGAGCGCATCTCCGGAGGCCCGAAGCATTTGGGGCGCTCCGACGCCAGCTGGGGCGGCTGCGGAATCCCGCCCAGCCGGCCACCGAGGGGACCATTGACAGCGTAAGCCCCTAGTGTTTAATCTGTTGCACCTGATCGCCGTCCACGCAATGAAGATCCGTCCGGCGTCTCCCGAAGCCCGGCGAGCGGCTCGAAGATCCCGCCGCCTTGCCCCGTGAGCGCCGTCGCGACGACTCCAGAAGAAGGGGTGCCTCGAGTGAAACGCCAGAGAAGGGTCGTGATCATGGGCGCCGGCGGGCGCGACTTTCACAACTTCAACACGTACTTCAAGACGCGACCGGAGTACCAGGTCGTGGCGTTCACGGCGTCGGCTCAAATTCCGGGGATCGACGATCGCCGCTATCCGCGGTCTCTCGCCGGAAAGCTCTACCCCAAGGGGATCCCGATCTTCTCGGAGCAGGAGCTGCCGGAGCTGATCCGTGACCAGGACGTCGACCTGGTCGTCTTCGCCTACAGCGACGTCTCCCACGAGTACGTGATGCACAAGGCGTCGTGGGTGGCCAGCCTGGGCCCCGACTTCATGATCATGGGACCGCGCAGCACCATGCTGCAGAGCAAGGTCCCGGTGATCGCGGTGAACGCGGTCCGGACCGGCTCGGGGAAGAGCCAGACCACGCGCAAGGTGTGCGAGGTGCTGAAGGGGATGGGCAAGCGCGTCGTCGCGATCCGCCATCCGATGCCCTACGGCGACCTGGGGCGCCAGGGGGTGCAGCGGTTCGCCACCTACGCCGACCTCGACCGCCACAAGTGCACCATCGAGGAGCGCGAGGAGTACGAGCCGCACATCGACCGCGGCACCATCGTCTACGCGGGCGTGGACTACGCCGAGATCCTGGCCGCCGCCGAGAAGGAGGCGGACGTGATCGTGTGGGACGGCGGCAACAACGACTTCTCCTTCTACAAGCCGGACCTCCAGATCGTCGTGGCCGATCCGCACCGGCCGGGGCACGAGCGCACCTATCATCCGGGGGAGATCAACACCCGGATCGCCGACGTGGTCGTCATCAACAAGGTCGGCACCACCGACTACACGAACGTGGAAGCGGTGCGCGCCTCGGTGCAGCAGCTCAATCCCGGGGCGGTCATCGTGGACGGGGCCTCGCCGATCTCCGTGGACCGGCCCGACCGGATCAAGGACCGCCGCGCGCTGGTGATCGAGGACGGCCCGACGCTGACCCACGGCGAGATGAAGTACGGCGCCGGCGTGATCGCGGCCAAGCGCTGGGGCGCGCGGGAGATCGTCGATCCCCGTCCCTGGCTGGTCGGCGAGATCAAGGACACCTTCCGCCAGTATCCCGGGATCGGCGCCCTCCTCCCCGCCATGGGGTACTCGGGCACGCAGCTCCGCGACATGGAGCGGACGATCAACGCCTGCGAGTGCGACGTCGTCGTGATCGCGACGCCGATCGACCTCCGGCGCCTGGTGGACATCAAGCATCCCACCGTTCGGGTGGGCTACGAGCTGGAGGAGATCGGACGGCCGAAGCTGGAGGACGTGATCGGCGAATTCCTCGCGGCCCGCTCGGGGAAGTCCGCCGCGCGGAAGGGCGCCGCGCCGGTCCGTCCCGGCAAGGGGCGGGTGGCCCGGGCGGCGAACAAGCCGCCGGTGCCGACCGGCCGCTCCCGCGGGCGGGGGAAGCGATGAACCTGCACGAATTCCAGGGCAAGGAGCTGTTCCGCGCGGCGGGAATCCCGGTTCCGCCGGGCGAGGTGGCGCGCTCGGCGGACGACGCCGCGGCGATCGCCGACCGTCTCGGCTATCCCGTCGTGGTGAAGGCCCAGGTCCTGATCGGCGGACGCGGCAAGGCGGGCGGCGTGAAGATCGTGAAGAACCGGGACGAGGTGATGCGCGAGGCGGGGCGGATCCTGGGCATGGACATCCGGGGCCACGTCGTGCGGCAGGTGCTGATCACGCCCGCCACGGACATCGAGAAGGAGTTCTACGCCGGCATCGTGCTCGACCGGAAGTTCGAGACGCCCCTCCTCATGGTGAGCCCCTCGGGGGGCGTCGACATCGAGGAGGTCGCGCGCATGGCGCCGGAGAAGATCCTGCGCGTGCATCTCGACGGCCGCGGGCTCCCGGCGTACCGGGCCCGGGCCGCGGCGCGCTTTCTCGACCCGCGCTTCGCCGTGCAGAAGCAGATCGTTCCGATCCTGAC
This sequence comes from Candidatus Binatia bacterium, assembly GCA_035631035.1. Taxonomy (NCBI): domain Bacteria; phylum Candidatus Binatota; class Binatia (SeqCode); species Binatia bacterium. The sequence continues at coordinate 25,237 of DASQJL010000112.1, forward strand.
GAAGCTGGCCGCGCTCTACCACGACCAGGACGCCTCGCTCGCCGAGATCAATCCGCTCGTGGTCTCCGCGAGGGGCGAGGTCGCCGCGCTCGACGCCAAGGTGGTCATCGACGACAACGCCCTCGACCGCCACGCCGAGCTCGCCGGGATGCGCGATCTGGGCGCCGAGGACCCGGGCGAGGTGGAAGCGCGCGAGAAAGGGCTCTCCTACGTGCGGCTCGACGGCACGATCGGCTGCGTCGTGAACGGGGCCGGGCTCGCGATGGCCACGATGGACCTGATCCAGTACCACGGCGGCAAGCCGGCCAACTTCCTGGACATCGGCGGCTCGTCGAATCCAGACAAGGTGACCGCCGCGATGAACATCCTGACCCGGGACGCGCGCGTGCGCGCGGTCCTGTTCAACATCTTCGGGGGCATCACGCGCTGCGACGACGTGGCGCGAGGGCTCCTGACCGCGCTCGACCGGATCGGCATGAAGCTGCCGATCGTGATCCGCCTCACCGGAACGAACGAGCAGGAAGCGCGGGATCTCCTGAGCGCGCGCGGCATGACGGCCCTGAGCGACATGGACGAGGCGGTCCGGGCCGTGATCGCGCGCGCGGCGGAGGCGGCATGAGCATCCTCATCGATCGCAGCTCCCGCGTGCTGGTGCAGGGAATCACGGGGCGGGACGGCTCCTTCCACGCCAAGCAGATGCGCGACTACGGCACCCGCGTCGTGGCGGGAGTGACCCCCGGCAAGGGGGGCACCGACCTGGACGGCATCCCCGTCTTCGACTCGGTCGAGGAGGCGGTCCAGAAGACCAAGGCCGACGTCTCCGTCATCTACGTTCCGGCGTCGCTGGCCCAGGACGCGATCTACGAGGCCGCCGATGCCGAGATCCCGCTCGTGGTCTGCATCACCGAGGGGATTCCGGCACGCGACATGATCGAGATCGCCGCCTACCTGAGCGGCCGCTCGACGCGGCTGATCGGACCCAACTGCCCGGGGCTCATCTCCCCGGGGCAGTGCAAGGTGGGAATCATGCCCGGGTTCATCCACGCGCCGGGGCGGATCGGCCTGGTCAGCCGGAGCGGAACGCTCACCTACGAGGTGGTCTGGCAGCTCACGCGCGCCAAGATGGGACAGTCGACCTGCATCGGGATCGGCGGGGATCCGATCATCGGCACGCGCTTCACCGACGCGCTGGCCCTCTTCGAGGGGGACGACAAGACCGACGCGGTCGTGCTGATCGGCGAGATCGGCGGCGCGGACGAGGAGGAAGCCGCCGCGCTCATCGAGTCCACCATGACGAAGCCGGTCGTGGCGTTCATCGCGGGGCAGACGGCGCCTCCCGGAAAGCGGATGGGCCACGCCGGCGCCATCGTCTCGGGCGGATCGGGCACGGCGCAGGAGAAGATCGCGCGCTTCGAGCGCGCGGGGGTGCCGGTCGCGAAGGTCCCGTCCGACATCCCGCGGCTGGTGAAGACGGCGCTGGAGCGCGGCCGGCCGAAGCTGCGCGTCGTGGCCGGGGGAGCCTCGCGCGCCGCGGCCGCAGGGAAGAAGGCGGCGCCGAAGAAGCGCGTCGCGCCGCGTCCGGCCGCGACGTCCGCGGCGAAGCGCGGGGCCACGAAGAAGCGGGCGGGAGCGCGCCCGGCGGCCAAGAGACGCGCCAAGCCGGCAAGGTCGAAATCGCGTCACTGATCGGAACGGAAGTGTTCGAGGCGCTGCCTGGAGCCATCCGGGGGCGCCTCAGTCTTGTCGCGCGCTGCGCGCGCGACGACATGGAGGGCGCGTGGAATCGACGCTGTTCATGATCAAGCCGGACGCCGTCCGGGCGGGGAAGATCGGCCTGATCCTGGCCGAGGTGGAAAAAGCGGGGTTCACGGTCGCCGAGATGCGGATGGTGCGGCTCACTCCGGATCGCGCGCGGCAGTTCTACGCCGTGCACGAGGGGAAGCCGTTCCTGGGTGACCTGGTGTCGTTCATGTCCTCGGGCCCCGCGGTCCCCTGCCTGCTGAAGCGCGAGAACGCCATCAAGGCGCTCCGCGATCTGATCGGCGCGACCGATCCCAAGGAAGCGAAGCCGGGGACGATCCGCGCGCTCTACGCGGAGAGCAAGCAGAACAACGCCGTCCACGCTTCCGACTCGCCCGAGTCGGCCGCGACCGAGATCCCGTTCTTTTTCGACGCCGTGGGAGCCGCCCGCTAATCTAAAGGGCCATGCAGATCGACCTGAGAGAGCTGGCCCAGGGCCAGACCCATCTGGAAATGGACGTTACGGGCGATTCCGTCGGGCTCTTGCCGACGGAGGCGGTCCTGGACGCGCCCATCCACCTGTCGCTCAACCTGGACCGTCGCTTCGATGAGATCTGGATCCGCGGGAAGGCGCAAACCACGGCGCACCAGGAATGTAGCCGGTGCCTGGTCGAGTTTCCCGAGAAACTGGAATTGGAGTTCGACGTCTTCTGTGCTAAGGTCCCGGCCTCGAACGTCCAGGGCCATCCGGCGTTGGATGAAGAAGATGGCGGGGTTCACTTCCACGACGGCCGGACCCTTTCCATCGACGACGAGATCCGGGAAGCGGTGATCCTGGGTCTCTCGATGAAGCCGCTCTGCCGCGAGGACTGCAGGGGCCTCTGCCCGCAGTGCGGCGAGGACCGGAACGCCGGACCCTGCCGCTGCGAACGCGCCGTCGCCCAGGGCGCGGCCCGATAGGCCGCACCGGAACCCGGCGTCCAGCCACGAGAGGAACGAACCATGGCGGTACCCAAGAGAAGGCACTCGAGCACCCGCGGCAAGAAGCGCCGGACGAACTGGAAGCTTCGCATGCCGTCGCGGTCGCTCTGCTCCCACTGCAGCCAGCCCAAGCTGCCGCACCGGGTCTGCGCGCACTGCGGCTACTACGCCGGCGAAGAGGTGATCGCGCGGGAGGGTCTCCGGGCTTCGTAGGCTTCCACGCCAACGACCATGCGCCAGCAAGGGAAGGGCCCGGTCATCGGGGTGGATGCCATGGGAGGCGACCTGGCGCCCCGCGTCGTGATCGAGGGCGCGCTCGAGGCGCTCGGCGAGCCGGGCGCCTCGTTCGACGTGGCCCTGATCGGTGACGAGCGGGAGATCCAGGCCGAGGCCGACCGCCTCGGCGTCCGCGACCGTCTCCCCCGCGTGATCCACGCCGCCGAAGTGATCGAGATGGCCGAATCCGCGGCGCAGAGCGTCCGGAAGAAGCGCGACTCCTCGATCAGCGTCGCGGCCCGCCTGCACAAGAGCGGCGAGACCGACGCCCTCGTCTCCGCCGGGAACACCGGCGCGGTCGTCGCGGCCGCCCTCTTCGAGATCGGGCGCATCGCGCAGATCCACCGCCCCGCCATCGCCACCGTGCTGCCGACGCCCCAGGGGAACGTCGTGATCCTGGACGTGGGCGCCACCTCCGACTGCAAACCGTCCCACCTCTACCAGTTCGCCGTCATGGGCAGCATCTACGCGCGCCTCGTGCTCGGGATCGAGCGCCCGCGCGTCGGCCTCCTGAACATCGGCGAGGAGGCGGAGAAGGGGAGCGAGCTCTACTACGAGGCGCACCAGCTCCTGAAGCGGAGCCCGATCCACTTCGTCGGAAACGTCGAGGGCAAGGACATCATCCTCGGCACGGCCGACGTGGTCGTGTGCGACGGCTTCGTCGGCAACGTGCTGCTCAAGTTCGCGGAGAGCGTGATTCCCAGCCTCTCCACCATGATCAAGGACGAGATCAGCGCCCACCCGCTCAGCATGACGGCCGGGCTGCTCCTGAAGCCCGCGTTTCGGCGGCTGAAGCGGCGCCTCGACTACGCCGAGGTCGGCGGCGCGCCGCTCCTGGGAGTGGACGGCACCTGCATCATCGGCCACGGCCGCTCCAACCCGCGCGCGATCAAGAACGCCATCAAGGTGGCCGCGCGCTGCGCCGAGGCGCGCGTGGCCGATTCGATCCGCCTGGAGCTGGAGCGCCTGACTCCGGCGGCCGCATGATCGCGACCGCGCGCGACGTCCACATCATCGGCACCGGGTCCCACACGCCCACGCGGGTCCTCACGAACAAGGACCTGGAACAGATCGTCGACACGTCCGACGAGTGGATCCAGAGCCGCACCGGCATCAAGGAGCGGCGGATCTCCGATCCGGCGACGCCCTCGTCGGTGCTCGCCACCGAGGCCGCGAAGAAGGCGCTCGCCGACGCCAAGATCGACGGCTCGGCGCTGGACCAGATCATCGTCGGCACCGTGACGGGGGACCGCGTCTTCCCGTCCACCGCCTGCCTCCTGCAAGACAACCTGGGCGCCGCCAAGGCGCATGCCTTCGACATCTCGGCGGCGTGCGCGGGCTTCCTCTATGGGCTCTCGCTCGGCTACAACGCCATCCGCGTCGGCGCGGCCGAGACCGTGCTGGTGGTCGGCGTCGAGACCCTCTCGCGCATCGTGAACTGGACCGACCGGAACACCTGCGTGCTCTTCGGCGACGCCGCGGGCGCGGTCGTGCTCCGGTCGACCGGAACGCCCGGGGGGATCCTCGCGATCTGCCTCCACAGCGACGGATCGCTGGTCCACCTGCTCGAGATGCCGGCGGGGGGATCGCTCCGGCCGCCGTCGCACGAGACGGTGGACCAGCGCCTTCACACCATCACGATGAGCGGCAACGACGTCTTCAAGCACGCCGTGCGCGCCATGGAATCGGTCGCGATGGAGTGCCTGGACGCATCGGGACACACGCCCGAGGAGCTGGACCTGATCATCCCGCACCAGGCGAACCTCCGGATCATCGACGCCACCGCGCGAAGGCTGGGCCTGCCGCAGGAGAAGGTGTTCGTGAACGTGGACCGCTACGGGAACACCTCCTCCGCCTCGATTCCGCTCGCGATGGACGAGGCGCGCCGGACCGGGCGGATCGGGCCGGGGAGCCTGGTCGAGCTGGTCACCTTCGGTGGCGGCTTCACCTGGGCCGCGGCGATGGTGCAGTGGTGAGCGCGACCGACCGGGCGGGCGCGGCCTTCCTCTTTCCGGGGCAGGGCTCGCAGAGCGTCGGCATGGGGAAGGCGCTGGCCGAGCGCTATCCCGAGTCGCGCGCCGCGTTCGAGGAAGCGGACGCGGTCCTGGGCTTCGGCCTGGCGAAGCTCTGCTTCGAAGGGCCCGAGGAGGAGCTGACCCGGACCGAGAACACGCAGCCGGCGCTGCTCGCCACGAGCGTCGCCGCGTTTCGCGCCCTGGAAGCGAAGGGTGTCGTGCCCACGGCTGCCGCGGGTCACAGCGCGGGAGAGTACGCCGCGCACGTCGCGGCGGGGACCTTCTCCTACGCGGACGGGCTCCGGCTGATCCGGGCTCGCGGCGAGGCGATGGCCCACGCCGGGGACGAGCGTCCCGGATCGATGGCGGCGGTCCTCGGGCTCACGGCGGAGCAGATCGCCGAGGTGCTGCGGGCCGTGGGCGCGCCGCGCGACCTCGCGGCCGCCAACTACAACTCGCCGGGGCAGGTGGTCCTCTCCGGGACGCCCGAAGCGCTGGCCCGGGCGTCCGACGAGGCGAAGCGGCTCGGCGCGAAGCGGGTCGTGCCGCTCTCGGTGAGCGCCGCGTTCCATTCGCCCCTCATGGAGGCGGCGGCGCGCGGCCTGGCCGCGGCCTTGGACCAGGTGGCGTTCGCGCGCCCGCGCTTTCCGGTCTACGCCAACGTCTCGGCGAAGCCGGTGCGCGAGCCCGAGGAGGCGCGCGCGACGCTGAAGGAGCAGCTCCTCCAGCCGGTGCTCTGGGAGCCGACGATGCGCGCGCTCATCGAGAGCGGGACGCGCCGGTTCGTGGAGGTCGGAAACGGGCGGGTGCTGCGCGGCCTGGCGAAGAGCGTCGACCGCGAGCTTGCGCTCTTCGGCTCGCAGGACCCGGACGAAGTGGAAGCGGCCGCCGCGGCGGGCGCCGCGGCTTCCGCCGCGCCGGCGGCGCCCCGATGAGCGGACGGTTCGACACGCGGGTCGCCGTGGTGACGGGCGGCGCCAAGGGGATCGGGCTTGCGGTGTCGCGGCGTCTCGCCTGCGAGGGCGCCAAGGTGGTGCTCACGGGGAGGGACACGGCGGCGCTGGAGTCGGCCGCCGCCGAGATTCGCGCGATGGGAGCCGAAGCGCTTCCCCTCGCGGCCGACGCCGCTCGGGAACAGGAAGCCGACCGGGTCTGCGCGGCGACCCTCGAGGCGTTCGGGCGGGCCGACATCCTCGTGAACAACGCGGGGGTGACCAAGGACGGGCTGTTGCTCCGGATGAGCGACGAGGACTGGGACCTGGTCCTCACGACGAACTTGAAGGGGGCGTTCCGGATGATGCGCGCCTTCGCCAAGCCGATGATGAAGCAGCGGTGGGGGCGGATCGTGAACGTCTCGTCGGTGATCGGGCTGATCGGAAACGCGGGGCAGGCCAACTACGCCGCCTCCAAAGCCGGCCTCCTGGGACTGACGAAGGCCGTTGCTAAGGAGTTGGCATCACGTCATATTACGGTGAATGCGGTCGCGCCGGGGTTCATCGAGACCTCGATGACCGAGGGGCTGGGGGAGAAGGTCAGGGAGGGGCTGCAGTCGCAGATCCCCCTGGGCCGACTCGGCAGCCCCGACGACGTCGCGCACGCGGTGGCCTTCCTGTGCTCCGAGGAGGCCGGTTACGTGACGGGGCAGGTGCTGCCGGTCGATGGCGGCATGGTGATGTAGCGTCCCGGAGGGTCGGGACGAATCTAAGCTCAGGGGAGGTGACCCAAGGGATGGCAGCTTTCAGCGAAGATCGCGTGAAGCAGATCATCGTGGATCAGTTGGGCGTGGCGCCCGAGCAGGTGACTCCCGAGGCGTCGTTCATCGACGATCTCGGAGCCGACTCGCTCGACACGGTGGAGCTGGTCATGGCCCTCGAGGAGGCGTTCGACATCGAGATCCCCGACGAGGACGCGGAGAAGATGACCACGGTGGCGGACGCCATCAAGTATCTGGAATCCCACGTGCCCAAGAACGCCTAGAGCACGACTGAATCGCGCCTGATTCGGCGGCGCGCCCGGTGGTCGGGGCGCGACGGGAGCAAAACGGCGGGAACAAGAGCCAGGGAATGGGAGAAGCGGAGCGCATGGTGCGTCGAGCGATAGAGCCGAGGCGGGTCGTGGTCACGGGCATGGGGGTCATTTCCCCGCTCGGGTCCGATCTCGCGCCGTTCTGGAAGCGGCTCACGGCGGGCGAGTCGGGGATCGGCCCCGTCACGCGTTTCGACATCACCCAATACGACACGCGGATGGCGGGCGAAGTGAAGGACTTCCGGGCCGAGGACTACATGGACCGGAAGGACGCCCGCCGCGCCGACCTGTTCGTCCAGTACGCCGTCGCGGGCACCCGAAAGGCCGTCGCGCAGGCGAACATCCAGGACGGAAACGTCGATCCCAACCGCTACGGCGTGGTGATCGGCTCCGGCATCGGCGGCATCGCGACCTTCGAGGACCAGCACAAGAACCTCATGGAAAAAGGTCCTTCCCGCGTGAGCCCCTTCTTCATTCCAATGATGATCTCGGACATGGCCTCCGGCATGGTGTCGATCCAGTTCGGAGCCAAGGGTCCCAACTACTGCACGGTGTCGGCCTGCTCCTCGGGTGCGCACGCGGTGGGGGACGCCTATCGGATCATCCAGCGCGGCGAAGCGGACGTGATGATCACGGGCGGCAGCGAGGCGCCCATCACGCCGGTCGCGTTCGCCGGTTTCTGCTCCATGAAGGCGATGTCCACACGCAACGACGAACCGACCCGGGCCTCGCGCCCCTTCGATTCCGAACGAGACGGATTCGTGATGGGGGAAGGTGCCGGCATTCTGGTGCTCGAGGAATACGAGCACGCGAAGCGGCGCGGCGCGGCCGCCCTGGCGGAGATCGTCGGTTATGGCGCTACGGGAGATGCCCATCACATGACCGCGCCCGCCCCCGAGGGTGAGGGTGCGGCGCGGGCCATGAGGGCGGCCGTCTGCGACTCGGGACTGTCCCTGGAGTCGTTCGGCTACATGAACGCCCACGGCACCTCCACGCCACTCAACGACAAGTTCGAAACACAAGCCATCAAGTCGGTGTTCGGGGAACACGCGAAGAAGCTGGCGATCAGCTCGACGAAATCGATGACGGGCCATCTTCTGGGCGCGGCGGGAGGACTGGAGACGATCATCTGCGTCCTGGCCCTCCAGAGCCAGTGCCTTCCCCCGACGATCAACTACGAGCACCCCGATCCCGACTGTGACCTCGACTACGTCCCCAACACTGCACGCCCGGTCGAGCTGCAGTCCGCCCTGAGCAATTCTCTGGGCTTTGGTGGGCACAACGTCACCCTGGCGTTGTCGAGGACCGTGGCATAAGGCGGAGCCCACGGGCTCCGGACACTGTGAACTTCATTCGAAAGCTGTTGGGGCTGGACGGCCCCAAGCCGCCCGCCCGAGGAAGCGCCCGCGATCGCGATTTCGATCTGCGGGGCCTCGAGCGGATCCTCCATTACAACTTCAAGAACACGCAGCTCGCGCGCCAGGCGATGACCCATCGCTCCTATCTCCACGCCACCCCCGGACGGAGCGGCGAATCGAACGAGCGGATGGAATTCCTCGGCGATTCGGTCGTCGGGCTCGTCGTGAACGAGTTCCTCTACAAGAAATTCACCAAGCTGCGCGAGGGCGAGCTGACGAAGATGAAATCGCTTCTCGTGAGCCGCGTCATCCTCTCGCGCGCCGCCAACCAGCTCGGGCTGGGGCACTACATCCTGCTCTCCGAAGCCGAGAAGGGCTCGGGCGGCCGGAACCGCGCTTCGATCCTGGCCGACACCCTCGAGGGGGTGATCGGCGCCATGTACCTGGACGGCGGAATCGAGCCGGCGCGGAAACTCACGGAGCGGCTCCTCCTGCGCGAGGTGAACGCCATCCTGAGCGACGCGAATCTCGCCAACTACAAGAGCATGCTGCAGGAGTACGTGCAGGGCGAGTTCAAGACCCACCCGCAGTACCGGATCTCCAGCGAGTACGGCCCCGACCATCAGAAGATGTTCACGGTCGAGGTCGTCGTGAGCGGGAAGACCTACGGCCGCGGGCACGGGAGCAACAAGAAGGAGGCCGAGCAGGAAGCGGCCCGCGACGCGCTCTTCCACTTCGAGAAGCTCGCCAATCCCGTCAAGGAAAAGGGCGCGGAGGGCGAGGTCGCGGCGGTGGACAAGGGCTTGGCGGCGGGCGATCGGCGCCGCCGGCGTCGCGGCGGGCGCGGCCGCCGGAACGGGCGCGGACGCGAAGGAGAAGCGGTGTCCGCGGTCGGAACGCCGCACGCGGGGCCGGGACCGGCCGCGGCCGGAACGCCGGCGCACGGCGGCGGAAGCCACGGGCGGCACGCCTCGGGAGGCGAGCGTCGAGGCCGCCGCTCGCGCGATCGAGACCGGGACCGGGAGGCCCCGCGCGATCGCGAGGCGCCGCGCGAGTTCGAGCCGGTGCCGGCGCGCGACGAGTCCACGCGCGATGGTGAATCGCCGCGGGAGTACGAATCACCCGTCGATCACGACGCCCCGCGGGACTATGACACGCCGCGGGACTACGACACGCCGCGGGACCACGACGAGCCGCGGGAGCACGAGCCCTCGCGGGATGATTCCCACGAACGGGAAGGCTCCGACGACCGTTCCACCGACCGTTCCGGCGCGCGCAGCGAGAAGCCGGAGCCCGGTCGCGGATCACCCTATGCGGCGGCCCGCTTGCACGAGTAGGCACCGGCTGGTATAATCCACGCATCGTCTCGAGAGGGGAGGAAGGCTGACCGCCTTCCTCCATCCTTTTTCGGGAGACGATACGTGACCATCAGCCTTCGACAGAGCTTCTTCCTTCTCGTTCTCGTCTTCACGGCGCCCGCCTTCGTCCCCCCGGTCGCACACGCCGACTCGCGCATGAATTCCTCGTACGGGATCCCGTCCGACCCCGTTCTGCTCGATCTTCTGACCCGCTCCGAGCTGGCCGAGGCCGCCGGGGACGGGGAGGCCGCCATCCAGTGGGCGGAATCGCTGGCCACGGCAGACCCCCGCAGCGCTTTCGGTTGCGCCCGCGCGGCGACCCTTCTCGAGACCATCGGCCAGGACAGCGAAGCCCTCGGCTGGGGACAGCGCGCCCTGGCCCGCGACAGCCTGAATCTGGACGCGGCCATGCTCGTGGCGCGGATGCACCTGCGCGGGGGAGAGAGCGACATCGCCGCCCAGGCGCTGACCCCCCCGCTCCGGATCCTGGGCGCGCCCCCCGAGGCGTATGCCCTCCGGGCGCTGGCCCACGAGCTTTCCAAACGCTATGACGCCGCCCTCGCGGATCTGAAGAGGACCGACGAGCTCCTGCCCGATTTTGCGTGGATTGCTACCGGGATCCTCGGCCTAGCGCTCGAGGATGGCCGGCTGGAGGAAGCGTCGCAGGCCCTTCAGTTGGCCCTGGAGCTGCGGTCCGACGACCCCCGCGTGCTGCACCTGGGGGTTTCGCTCGCCCAGCGCACCGACGACCCGGTGCTGGAAGAGCGCCTCCTGCGCACCCTCGCGCTCCAGTCCACCGCGCGGCCGACGGACATCGCCGCCTATGGGGCGTTCCTGGTCCGCGTGGGGAAGAAGGACGCGTTCCGGCAGCTCGAGGCCTGGGCCGATGCCGGCCCGATGCCGGCCGCCGACCTGCGCGCCGAGACGGGGGAGGCCCTGGTGCGCGAGGGGCGCTACCCCGAGGCGCTAGAGACCGTCCGGCCTCTGAAGGGCGACCCGCGCGCGATGCCGGTGCGCGCGCGCGCGTACGTCTCCCTGGGAGAGGATCGGAAGGCGCTCGAGTGCTACCGGATGCTGGTGCCGGGGCGGACGCTGTCGCGGGAGGAGTCGCTGGTCGTCGCGTATCTGGAAATTCGCGTGGGGGATCGCGCGCGTGGGGTGGAGACGCTCGAGCGCGCGCGGTCGGCGCGTCTCGACACCCCGCGTCAGGTTCTCACCGCGAGCCTGTGCTACTCTCTGCTCGGTTACCCGGACGAAGCGGTGGCGCTGATCCGCGATTCGGCCTCGCGCGGGGTCTCGAGCCCCTCGACTTTCGAGGAGCTGGGCTCGGCCGCGACCGTGATCGGCGACTCGTTGGTCGCCCAGTGGGCGTTCGAACGGATGCGCGGTCTGGGGAAGGAGACCTCCGAGTGCCTGTTCTTCCTTGCCACGGCGGAGCTGTCGCAGGGCCGCGAGGAGCACGCCATGGCCACCCTGGAGCGTGCGGTCCGCCTGAACTCCCGCAACGGACGTGCCCTCCTGCTCCTGGGGAAACTCCGGAGCGACCGGGGCCAATTGGAGCTGGCGCGGGAGACCCTTCGCTCCGCCTCCGCCTGTCCCGAGACCTCCTACGAAGCAAATCGCGCTTTGGCAAAGGTTTGCAGGAGCCTCCGGCTGGACGCCGAGGCCCGCGAGGCGGAATCGAAATCACGTGGGGCGCGGCCCCGTCCCTCTGCCGGCCTCACCCTCTTCCAGGATCGCTAACCCCCGGGACTTCAGGAACCTGCTCTCCCGGGGCGGGGTACCTAGGGCTAGTCCGGAGCCGAACGTGCCCATCGAGTCCTTGCGATTGAAAAAGCTCGACCCTCTCGCCGAGCTCAGTGATGAAGACGTCATGGAGCGCTGTGCCCAAGGCTCCGAGGCGGCCTTCCGCACCCTCGTGCAGCGGTACCGCTCTCGCATCATGAACCTGGTGTGCCGGTTCATCAACGACCGGGACCGGGCCGAGGAGATCGCGCAGGAGGTCTTCCTCCGCGTCTTCCGCAACCGCGAGCGCTACCGGAAGAGCGGCAAGTTCTCGACGTGGATCTTCACGATCGCCGTCAATCTCACGAAGAACGAGATCCGGAGCCGCGTGCGGCACCGCGGCACGTACAGCCTGGACGCCATGGACGAGGAGTCCGGCGGACAGGGGCTTCCGTTCCCCGACTGGAAGCCGCTGCCCGACGCGGACCTGAATGCGCGTGAAATACAGAGCAAGGTCGCCGAGGCGCTTCGCAAAATCCCCCCGCGCTATCGCGAGGCGGTCGTGCTCCGGGACGTGGAAGGACTCAGCTACGAGGAAGTCGGCGAGATCCTCCGCATCCCCGGCGGGACCGTGCGATCGCGGATCAACCGCGCGCGACTGATGCTCAAGGAACGGCTCAAGCCCTACTTGAAACTGGAGGACGTATGAACTGCCGGTCCGCGGAAAACCTCTTCTCGTCGTTCGTCGAAGACGAGCTGAGCCAGAGGGAGCGCCGCTCCCTCGAGGGTCATCTGGAGGAGTGCGCGGCATGCTCGGCCGCGGTGCAGGAGCTGCGCGTCACGGTGGAGCTCCTGAGCGCGCTCCCGTCCTACGAGACGGGCCCCGCGTTCGAGGAAGAGGTCATGGACCGCATCCGCTCGGGCGAGGCCCTGCGCCCCAGCCTGGTCGAGTGGCTCTCGGAGCATCTCGGCCCCGCGCGGCTCCGTCCGGTGTTCCTGGCCGGCGCGGCGGGCTGCGCGCTCTGGATCGCCTTCCTGCTGGTGAACCCGGGCCGGAACGCGGCGCCCAACGGCGACGCCCAGATCGCGGGCGCGGGCACGGCTCCGAAGACCGAGCAGACTGCGACTGCCCGGACTCCGGCCGTCGCGAGCGCCGTCCCGACTCCCGCGGCTCCCGCCGGCGACGTGGTCGCTTCGGCGCCCGCGCGCGTGGCGCCTTCGCGGACGAGCTCCGTCCCGGCCGCGCTGGAAGGAACGGCCGCCGCGTCCGGATCGGCCGACTCCGCCCGGATCAACGCGCCGTACCAGGACGAATACATCCTGGATCAGTTCTACCTGAACCGCTCCGGAGAAGACGGAGTCCACTCGATCGTGCCCGTCTCGGGTCGCACCACCGATGACGTGTACATCACGTTCTGACCGGAGTCGCGGTCATAGCGCCGCGATGAAGCTTCGCGCCGCCGCGGCGGGACTCGCGCTTCTCGCCGCGCCGTTCCTCGGGGGCGCCGCCGCCCCCGCCGCTCCGGGGCCGCTCCGCCCCGAGTCGAGCCCCTTCCTGGGCGTGCTCGACTCGCTCCAGGCCTCCATCCTCACCATCGTCGCCGTTCCCGAGGCGCAGCGCAGCGCGCCCGCGGGCGTGAAGCGCAAGCGCCTGATCGGGACCGGCGTCGCGACGAACGATCGCGACATCGTCACCACCGCCGGCCTCGCCTTCCCCAACGGCGACGTGCGCGTGATGCTGGGCGGCGGCGTCGAGCGCCGCGCGGTGCTGCGCGGCGTGGACCGGCAGTCCAACCTCGCGGTGTTCCGCCTGGAGGAGCCGGTGCTCCACACGCTCCGCCGCGCGGCCCCGCAGTCGCTCGCGGTCGGAACCTGGGTGGCGGTCATCTCCAACATCACCGTCTCCCGCCCGCAGGCCGCGATCGGACAGGTCGTCGGCCGCGGCGAGCGCGTCGACTTTCCCTACTCGGGCGACGTCATCGAGATCGACGCGCCCGGCTACCCGGCGTCGGCCGGAGGCGCCGTCGTGAACGAGGACGGCGAGTGGGTCGCGCTGGTCGTGGGGCGCGGGCTCCAGGGCCCCAACTCCGGCGAGACCTCGCGGGTCGGCGATCCCGAGCGGCCGGGAAGGCCACCGACCGGCGGGGTGCTCCTCGCCGTTCCGGTGGATCAGGTGGAGCGGATCGTCGCCGATCTGGGCGACCACGGCACCGTGCAGCGCGGCTTCCTGGGCATCCGGCTGAAGCGCGGCCCGGTTTCCCCCGAGGATACGCTCGGCGTGCGCGTCGACGACGTGATCGCCGGCAGCCCCGCCGCCGTCGCGGGCGTCCGCGCGGGGGACCACATCCTCGCCATGGACGGCCAGGAAGTGCGCTCGGCCGAGGAGCTGGTCTCGATGGTCTCCGCGCTGCGTCCCGGGTACGACACCGAGGTGACGATCCTGCGCGACGCCGAGATCCTTCCGCTCCGCATCGTCGTGGGCTCGAACCTCACCGGCCCCCGCCCCGAGGGGGCGCGCTCCGAGGCCCCGCCCGCCCTGAATGCCGCCGACAAGAAGGCGCTTCGGGAGCACCTGCTGAAGCTCCGCGAGGAGCAGCGGGCCCTGGAAGAGCGTCTCCGGGGGATGGAAGCGTCGGATTCGCTGGGCCAGAATCGCTAGGTCGCGCGGCTTTCGGTGAAGTTCCCACGCAGCGTGTGCTAGCCTGCGGCCGTCCATGACGGTCCGCTCCCCTTCATCCCGACCGAAATCGCGCGCGATCCGCGTCCGCGTGCGCGGCGCCGACTCGTCGTACGTCGTGCGCGTGGAGCGAGGGCTGCTCGCGCGCGCCGGAGCCTGCGTGCGCGCGGCCCTCTCCGGCCCGCGGAAACGCGGGCCCTCCCGCGTCGTGGCGCTCGTGACCGATCGCACCGTCGCGCGCCTCTACGGGGCGCGGGTGGAGGGCTCGCTCCGCCGCGCCGGATTCCGCGTCGTCCGGAGCGTGATCGCCCCGGGCGAGGAATCGAAGCGGTTCGAGACCGTGCGCGCGCTGGCCGAGGGATGGGCTCGGGCGGGCCTCACGCGCGACGCGGTGGTCGTGGCGCTGGGGGGCGGCGTCGTCTCCGACACGGCGGGATTCGCCGCCGCGGCGTACACCCGCGGACTTCCCTGGATCGCGTTTCCCACCACGACCCTCGCGCAGGCCGACGCCGCCATCGGCGGGAAGACCGGCGTGAACCTCGCCGCGGGGAAGAACCTCCTCGGCGCCTTCCACCAGCCGCGCGGCGTCTTCGCCGACCCCGACGCGCTCGCCACGCTCCCGGGGCGCGCGTTCCGCTCGGGGCTGGCGGAGGTGGCCAAGATCGGGATGATCCGCCGGCCCGCCCTCCTGCGCGGGCTCGACGCCATCGCGGAGTCGCTCGCGGGGAAGCGCGCGGCGCGCGACGCGGCCGCCGCGGCGCTGGGGCCGCTGCTGCGCGAGTGCGCGGCCACCAAGGCGTGGTACGTCGAGCAGGACGAGCGCGACACGGGGATCCGCCGCGAGCTCAACTTCGGCCACACGGTCGGCCATGCGCTGGAGGCGGCGGGCGGCTACCGCCTCTATCAGCACGGCGAGGCGGTCGCGGTGGGGATGGCGGCCGAGCTTCGGATGAGCGTGCTCCACGCGGGACTCGATCCCGTCGACGCGCAGGAGACCGAGCGGCTGATCGCGAGGCTCGGCCTCCCGACCCGGATCCCGCGCGCGCCCGGCGAGCGCTTCTGGAATGCGCTCGCCCGGGACAAGAAGCGTGGACGGACGCGTCTCCGAGTGGTATTGTGCCCCGCGATCGGCACCGCCGAAATATTTGAGTTGTCGTCGCTTACCTCCCTTCGGCGCGTCGTCGAAAGCCTCGTCATGCGATCCTGAGCGTGGGGAGACCATGCCCGACCAACTCGCCGAAACCCGTACGAAACGACTCGAAGAAACCGTAGCGCGCGATCCCTCGACCGCGCTCTATCTGCCGCTCGCGGAATGCCTTCGCGAGGAGGGGCGTGTCGAAGAGGCGATCCGCCTCTGCGAGGCGCGGAAGAACCGGCCCGGACACGGAGTCGGCGACGCCATCGTCCTCGGCCGCTGCTACCTGGCCGACGGACGCCTGAACGAGGCGCGCGCCGCGTTCGAGGCGGCGCTCGCGCTCGATCGCGAGAACGTGTCCGCCTTGAAAGCGCTCGCGGGGATCCTGGCTCACGAGGGGCGGCACGCCCGCTCGGTCGAGCTCTACCGCGCCGTCTGCCGCGTCGATCCCGGCGATCTCGAGTCCCAGACCGCGCTCCACCAGATCACCTCGGGCGAGTACGCCGACGTCTGTCCCGCCGACGTGGTCGTCGGCCAGGGGGACCTCGGCTGGCACCCGGTGCGCCTGCCGCGCGAAGAGGAGCACCTCTCCGCGCTCGGCCTCGGTCTCCGCACGATCGAGAGCTTCGGGGAGGAGTCGTCCGCGTCCGCCGCCGAGCGCGATCGCGCGCGGAGCTTCCAGGAGCTGAGCCTGGACGCGCCCGCGACGGCCGAGCGCGTCGCCGCGACGCCGCCAACACCGCCCGCTCCGCCCGCGCCCGCGGCATCCGCTCCCGCGGCGGCCGGGCCGGCGACGGCGCCCGCGGATCTCGGGACCGCGCCCGCCGCCTTCCGCGCCGCGCCCGGCATGAACGGCTCCAACGATCCCACTTCCAACGCCGCGCAGCCGCCGGAGGAACCGGTGGGCGGGAATCGTCCGGCGTTCGAGGACTGGCTCCGCCGCCTGGGCGGGGGCTCTTGATGGCGGCATCGCGGGACGTCTGGGTGCTCCATGGCCCGAACCTGGGCCTCCTGGGCCGCCGCGAACCCGAGCTCTACGGCAGGAACGCGCTCGCGGCCATCGACAAGCGCCTCGCCGCGCTCGGCGAGGAGCTGGGCTTGAACGTCACCAGCTTCCAGACCAACCACGAAGGGGCGCTGATCGACCGGCTGACGATCGCGATGGACGAAGCGGACGGCTGCCTGTTGAACCCCGCGGCGTTCACGCACACCAGCCTGGCGCTCGCCGACACGCTCCGCTCGGTCACGATCCCGGTCGTCGAGGTGCACCTCACCAATCTCTACGCGCGCGAGCGGGAGCGGCAGACCAGCCTCACCGGCTCCGCCGTGCGCGGCGTCATCATGGGGCTGGGCGCCATGAGCTACGATCTGGGCCTTCGGGCCCTCGATGCGCTGCTCCGCGCCGGCAAGCGAGGACGAGGGCAGGGACGATGAATCTCCGCAGGCAGATCACCGAGCTGGTGAAGCTCATGCGCGAGGAGGACCTGGCCGAGGTCGAGGTGCGGCGCTGGTTCTCGACCATCCGGATCCGCCGTCCCGGCGTCGAGATGGCGGCCGCGTCGGCCCCCGCGCGCGAGACGCACGCGGCGGCTCCCGCCGCGGCGGCCGCGGCGGAGGCCGAAGAGTCGAAGAACCTGGTGCCGATCAAGTCGCCGATGGTCGGGACGTTCTACCGCTCGCCCGCGCCCGACGCCGACCCCTACGTCGAGCAGAACAGCTACGTGGACGTGGGGCAGACGGTCTGCATCGTGGAAGCGATGAAGCTCATGAACGAGATCGAATCGGACGTGAAGGGGCGGATCGCCCGCATCCTGGTCGAGAACGCCCAGCCCGTCGAATACGGGCAGATCCTCTTCCTCGTGGAAACCGACGGGTCCGCCGAGCGGGCGGCCTAGGAGAATCGATGAACATCAAGCGCGTCCTGCAGCAGATGGTGGAGATGAAGGCTTCCGACCTCCACGTGAAGGTGGGCACCAAGCCCACGGCCCGGGTGCATGGACTGCTCGTCGCGATCGACGAGCCGGCGCCCTCGCAGGCCGATCTGGAAGCGGTCGTGGACCAGATCCTCACGCCGAAGCAGAAGAAGGTCTTCGAGGAGACGAAAGAGGTCGACTTCGCCTTCGGCGTCACCGGACTCGCGCGCTTCCGCACGAACTTCTACCAGCAGCGCGGCACGACGGCGATGGTCTTCCGCCAGGTGCCGGCCACGGTGCCGGCGTTCGAGGAGCTGAACCTCCCGCCGGTCATCGAAGAGCTGGCCGCCCGCCCGCGCGGGCTGGTCCTGGTCTGCGGCACGGTCGGCAGCGGCAAGTCGACCACGCTCGCGGCCATGCTCGACTCGCTGAACCGCCGCGAGGCGCGGAACGTCATCACGATCGAGGACCCGGTCGAGTTCCTCTTCCGCGACAAGAAGTGCACCATCAGCCAGCGCGAGATCGGCCTCGACACCGCCACGTTCGCCGAGGGGCTGCGGCACATCCTGCGGCAGGACCCCGACGCCATCATGATCGGCGAGATCCGGGACGCCGAGACGATGCGCATCGCGCTCATGGCCGCGGACACCGGCCACCTCGTCCTCTCCACGCTGCACACCGTGGACGCCACGCAGACGGTGAACCGGATCATCTCCTTCTTCCCGCCGCACCAGCACGAGGAGATCCGCTTCATGCTGGCCGGAACGCTCCAGGCGGTGATCGCGCTGCGCCTGGTGCCGCGCTCCGACCTCGAGGGGCGGATTCCCGCGGCCGAGGTGATGCTGGTCACGGCCACGATCCGCGAGTACCTGCAGGACCCCGACAAGACCTCGCTCATCAAGGCGGCGATCGCCGAGGGGGTCTCCCAGTACGGGATGCAGACCTTCGACCAGTCGATCATGAAGCACTACACCGAGGGGAAGGTCTCGCTCGAGAACGCGCTGCGCTACTGCTCCAATCCGACCGAGTTCGAGCTGCGGGTGAAGGGAATCCACGCCACGTCGGACGAGAGCTGGAAGAGCTTCGAGCGGAAGGAAGAAGTCGTCTAGCGCCCCATGTTCAAGAAGATCCTGATCGCGAACCGCGGCGAGATCGCGCTGCGGATCATCCGCGCGGCCCGCGAGCTGGGGATCGAGACGGTGGCGGTCTACTCCGAGGCCGACCGCGACTCGCTCCACGTGCGGCTGGCCGACGAGGCGGTCTGCATCGGCCCGCCCCCCTCCGCGAAGAGCTACCTCAACATCCCGCGCATCATCAGCGCCGCCGAGGTCACCGCCGCCGACGCCATCCACCCGGGCTACGGCTTCCTCTCCGAGAACGCGCACTTCGCGGAGATCTGCGAGACCTGCAAGATCCGCTTCATCGGGCCCACGTCGGAGATGATCCGGAAGATGGGGGACAAGGCGGAGGCACGACGCACGATGATGGCGGCCGGCGTGCCGATCACGCCCGGCAGCGAAGGGGTGATCGACTCGGTGGACGAGGCGGAGCGCGTCGCCAGGGAGCTGGGCTTTCCGGTCATCATCAAGGCCGCGGCCGGAGGCGGCGGCAAGGGGATGCGGATCGCCACGGACGAGGCCTCGCTCCAGAACGGGATCCGGATGGCGCAGGCCGAAGCGGAGGCGAACTTCGGCTCGGGCTCGGTCTACCTGGAGCGCTACGTCCAGAGGCCGCGGCACATCGAGGTGCAGGTGCTGGGCGACCGGCACGGCTCGATCGTGCACCTGGGGGAGCGCGAGTGCTCCATCCAGCGGCGGCACCAGAAGCTGATCGAGGAATCACCCAGTCCCGCGCTCACGCCCGAGCTGCGCGCGAAGATGGGGCAGGCCGCCGTCAAGGGAGCCTCCTCGATCCGCTACGAGGGGGCGGGCACGATCGAGTTCCTGCTCGGCCCCTCGGGCGAGTTCTACTTCATGGAGATGAACACCCGGATCCAGGTGGAGCACCCCGTGACCGAGGAGGTGACGCGCCTGGACCTGATCAAGGCGCAGATCGCCGTGGCCGCGGGGGATCCGCTTCCCTGGAAGCAGGAGGAGATCCGGATGGAGGGGCACGCGCTGGAGTGCCGGATCAACGCCGAGCGCCCCGACCAGAACTTCCAGCCCTCGCCGGGCCTGGTCCGCTACTTCCACGCGCCGGGCGGTCCCGGCGTGCGGGTGGACAGCCACCTCTATTCCGGCTACACGGTGCCGCCCCACTACGACTCGATGGTCGCGAAGATCATCTGCTGGGGTCGGGACCGGGCGGAATCGGTGGCGCGGATGCGCCGCGCGCTCGAGGAGACGGTGGTGGACGGCATCGACACCACCCTCTCCTTCCACATCCGCGTGCTGGACGACGAGGCGTTCCGCAAGGGGGAGATCCACACCGGCTTCATCGAAGAGTTCCTCACGCGCGAGCGGGCGGCCGCGGCGTGAGCCCCCGCCCGTCCAAGGTGGTCCCTCGCGCGAGCGAGGGTAGCGGCCTGAAGCGGATCGACCTCTACCTGACGCCGGCCGCCGCCGAGCGCGCGCCCCTGGAGGGGCGCTCCATCGTGGTCGTCGACGTGCTCCGCTCCTCGACCACCATCGCGTGGGCGCTCAAGAACGGCGCGGCGAAGGTGATCCCGGTCGAGACGGTGGAAGAGGCGACGCGCCTGGCCCACACGCTGGACGCGAAGACGCGCCTCCTGTGCGGCGAGCGCGACGGGCGGAAGGTCGGCGGGTTCGATCTCGGCAACTCGCCCCGCGAGTACACCCGGGAGCGGGTCGAGGGCAAGACGCTCGTCTTCGCCTCCACGAAC
This sequence comes from Candidatus Binatia bacterium, assembly GCA_035631035.1. Classification (NCBI taxonomy): domain Bacteria; phylum Candidatus Binatota; class Binatia (SeqCode); species Binatia bacterium. The sequence goes on from DASQJL010000112.1 coordinate 45,282, forward strand.
GCGAGCCCGCTCATGGCCGGCGTGCTGGCGGGACAGGCGCAGCGGATCCTGGGCTTCGTGAACCTGAGCGTCGTCGCCGACGCCCTCTGGAACGACGGGGCCGACGTGGCGGTCGTCTGCGCCGGGCGGGTCGGGCGCTTCTCGCTGGAGGATGCGGCCTGCGCGGGCGCCCTCGCGCGGCGGTTGTCGGACCGGGCCGCCGGTCTCGCCCTGAACGACGCGGCCGAGATGGCCGCCGAATACGACCGCGCCCACGGCGCCGACCCCGAGGGGATCCTGCGCCGGAGCGAGCACGGCCGCTACCTCATCGAGCTGGGGTTCGAGGAGGACCTTCCCGTCTGCGCCGCCGTGGACCAGGTGCCTCTCGTTCCGATCCTCAAGGACGGCCGGATCACGGTCCCGGCGTCCACCCCCGCTTCGGTCTGAGCACCGGACCCACCCTCTCGCAATCACGGCAGTTGGCTCAAGCCGCCTTCCGCGCCCTCCGGAACAGCTCGAACGCCAGCACCCCGAAGAACAGGTTCCCGATCCACGCCGCCAGGAATGGCGGGAGCGCGCCGTTGTGCCCCAGCGCCTGGCCGGTTCGGATGAACGCGTAATAGAGGAAGGAGATGAACACCGAGAGCCCGAACCAGACCGCCAGGCCGCCCCGGCGGGCGCGGAGCGCGAGGGCGGTCCCGATCACCACGACGATCAGGTTGGTGAGCGGGAAGGAGACCTTCAAGTACAGGTCGACCAGGTACTTCTGCACGCGGCCGCCGCTCTGGTGGAGGCGGCTGATGTAGCGCGACAGCTCCCAGTAGGAGAGCGCGGAGGGATCCTCCTCGGTCTCGGCGAAATCCTCGGGGCGCTCGGGCAGGCCGGGGATCCGGAGCTCCGTGAAGTGGGCCGCGTTCTCCCCCTCCCGCGTGAAGCGGCGGACGTAGCCCTCCCGGAACACCCACTGGCCGTTGGCCCACCGCGCGGTCTCGGCGTCGATCCGCCCGGTCAGCATGTGGTTCTGGATCTCCTGGATCACCACCTCGCGCATCTCCCTGGTGGCGACGTTGTAATTCCGGATGAGGAAGGTGCGGCCGTTCGCCCCCAGGTAGGCCAGGTTCGTGCGAACGGCGGGGCCCTCCAGGCTCTGCTTCTTGATCTCGCCGCGATAGATCTCCACGCGCCGCGAGTTCAGGCGCGGGAGCAGGAGCTCGTTGGTCGCGAAGACGAGGCCGCTCGTCAAGAAGGCCGCGAGGAGGAGCGGGGTGGCGATCCGGCCCGGCCCGATTCCCGCGGCGCGCATGGCGGTGATCTCGTTGTTCCGCCCGATCTGCCCGAGCGCGAGCAGGCAGGACAGGAGCATCGCCATCGGCAATACCTGCAAGATGATGCCGGGGATCGACACCAGGTAGTAGAGGAGCACCGTCCCGAACGGCACCTGGTTGTCCAGGAAGGTGTCGATCTTCTCGAACACGTCCACGACGATGAAGACCGAGACGAAGAAGAGGAGCCCCGCCGAGAGGGCGACCAGCTGCTCGCGCAGGACGTAGCGGTCGAGGCGCCTCACGCGGCGGCCGGCCTGCGGGGACCCCGGCGGCGGCGGCCCGGACGCCAGATCAGCTCGGCCGTCTGCAGCGTGAGGACGAGGCCGATCGCGCCGATCACGATGTTGGGAATCCACATCGCGAGCCAGGGGGCCACGAGGCGGCGGTCGGCGAGCTCCTCGCCGCCGGCCAGGCACAGATAGTAGAAGACGAAGAAGAGGATCGAGACGAAGGCCACGGCGATGCCGCTCTTGCGCGCGCGCATGCCGAGCGGCGCCCCCACGAGCACGAAGACCAGGCAGGCCGCGGGGATCGAGAACTTCTTGTTCACCTCCACCTCCAGGCTGTTCAGCCGGCGCTCCAGCGCCTCGATCTCCAGCTGTCGCATCTGGATGGCGTCCATGGTCGCCGGGGCGATCGGCCGCGGCCGGACCGTCTCGGGCGCCGATCCCCGCGAGCCGATCGCGCCCACCGAGGAAAGGGTGTGCACCGCCGCGCGGAGCCAGGCCCCCACCCCTCGCGCCGGCTGGCGCGGGATGGCGGCCCGGACGAACTCGCCGTACGACGTGAAGCCGGCCGACTGGAGGATCTCGTCCCGCCCATGGGTCGAGATCGCCAGGGCCTTCCGGAGCTCTCCGATGTTGTCCTGCATCATCTTGAGGGTCATTTCCCGGTCCCCGCGCGCCTGCCGGTCGTGCCGCTCCAGATCGGCGCCGGGCGTCCGAATATTGATCGTCTGGGTCGCGAACTTGAGGCGCCGGTAGGTTCGCTCGTCCTCATTGGGCGGCACTTCATGGATTTCGCCGTCGTGAAGCTCCAGGGAGATCGTCCGGCCGTCGGGGGAGTTGTGGATCACCCCCCAGTCGGCCAGGATGGTCGTCGGCCGGGCGTTCGAGTTGAGCTGGTAGATCTTCACGCCGCGGATCTCGTTCGTCCGGCTGTTCACCTTCTCCACGAAGATGTTGTAGCCCACGAACCCGTCGTTGAAGACGCCCTCCGTGATCTGGGCGGTGGGGCGCTTCCGGCCGACGTCCGCCATGAGGTTCGCCAGAGCGTGGTTCGACTCGGGGAGGATGTGGTTGTTGAAGAGGACGAGGAGCACGGCGAGGACGGTCGCGGCGAACAGCGGCACGCCGACGATCCGGAGCAGGTTGACCCCGGTCGACCGCATCGCCACGACCTCGTTGTCCTGGGAGAGGCGGCCGAAGGTGGCCATGCAGGCGATGAGCACCGCGCAGGGGAAGGCCAGCGCCACCATGTAGCCCAGCGAGAGCACGAACATCTCGGCGACGATGCCCACCCCCACCCCCTTGCCGACCGCCAGGTCCACCAGGTCGAAGAGGAAGTCCAAGGTCAGCAAGAAGATGACGATGCTGAACCCCAGGAAGAAGGGGAACACGTGCTCGCGGAGGACGTACCGTTCCAGTATTCTCATGGGCATCCTGACGATGAAGGCAATTCCTTGCCAAATCAATAGGTTCGGGGCGAACTACTCGGCCCCGGGGGGGTTTAACGTCTGTCGCATCCTCGAGGGTCCGGGGGGCCCGCATCCGGGAACGCACCGAATGACACGATGCACCACCGACAGCTGAAGTCCCTGGGCGGAGCGGCGATCCTGGCGCTTGCGCTGATCGCCATCGCGTTCCCGCGCCCGGCGCGCGCCGAGCTCGAGTTTCGAGGGCTGCCCGACCCCGCCGAATACCTCTATCCCATGGATGACACCCCGGCGGGGCTTCCGCGCTCCTGGCGCTTCCCGACGCCCGGCCCGCTCCAGAACGGCTTCGGCGACCCCACCGTCTCGGTCAGCGTCGATCCGATCTCGGGCCTCGTCCGCGAGAACTATCTAGAGCAGAACGTCGATATCCGCGAGCCCTTTGTCGTGAGCGAGCCCGATTACAACCGGGTCCTGACGGCCCGCACGGCGCGCCGGCTGTGGCAGGACACGTTCCGGCAGAACCGCTCGATCCAGCGGAACGCCGGGCGCGTGGGGGGCAGCATTTTCCGCGTCGATCTTCCGGTCGTGCTTCCGAAGGCCGTCCGCTCGATCGTGGGCGACGGCGCCCCCAACCTCGAGGTGACCGGGAGCGAGCAGATCACGCTTTCGGGGACCAGCGACTGGACGGCGAACAAGACGGTCAGCACCGGGGAGCGCAAGCGTCAGGGCGCGTTCCCGTCGTTCGAGATGAAGCAGGAGCTGAACGTCAACCTGACCGGCTCGATCGGCGACAAGATCAAGGTGGACGTGGACCAGTCCAGCAACGTCCAGACCTCCCTCGACAACAAGGTGAAGCTCCGCTACGAGGGGGACGAGGACGACATGATCAAGTCGGTCGAGCTGGGGAACACCAACCTCTCCCTGCAGGGCGCCTCGATCCGCCAGGAAGGGCTGTTCGGCGTCAAGACGGCCGCCAAGCTCGGGAACGTGGACGTGGTCACGATCGCGAGCAAGCAGGAGGGGAAGAACGAGACCGCGCGCTTCACGCCGTCGGGGGACAATACCCAGGTCATCATCCGCGACGTGGACTACATCAAGCGGCAGTACTTCTCTCTGACCGACCACTTCGCGCTGATCGACTACAAGGGGGAGCAGGCGGGGCAGAAGCTGGAGGTCTACAAGCTCGACCTTTCCACGAACCACCTCGGCCTCACGGAGGGGATCGGCCGCGTCAACCCCAACGCCCCCTACGACTCCCTGACCAATCCGCAGACGAGGGGCTTCTGGAAGCTTCTCACCAACCTGACCGACTACACGGTGGAGGAGGACCACTGGCAGGGGCTGCCCAACGGCCTCAAGGTGCCGGTGATCCGCCTCACCGTCCCGCTCTCCGAACCCGAGGTGCTCGGCGTGGCCTACACCGAGATCTCCAACGGAGTCACGGAGGTGGTCGGGATCGGCGCGGACCGGCTCGGCCCGGAGAACGTGCCGCTCGGAAAGCCGGCCGGCCTGGTGCTCCTCAAGGTGATCAAGTTCGCCGGAAACGAGATCGACACCGACCCGGAGGGGCGCTATCTCGCGAGCGACCCCTGGTTTCCGACGCTCAAGTACGAGCTGCGCAATTTTTACGACCTGGGGGCGCGCAACATCGCCACGACCACGATGACCCTGAACGTGCGGCGCGTGCAGCAGGGGCAGGCCATCAACCCCGACCAGCTGGGCGGGAAGCCTTTGATCCAGGTCCTCGACCTGGACGAGAAGGACGTCTCGGGGGAGGTCGCGCCCGACGGCAAGGTGGACCTGAACCTGGTGGACGCCGAGCGCGGGATCCTCTTCTTCCCCGACCTGAATCCCTTCGCGCCGACCCTGGGGGACACCGTCACCTGCGGTCCCACGTTCTTCCCGCTCGCCTGCCTCAACAACTCCAAGTACGGGTGGAACCCGGGGAATCCGCGGCCCACCCCGAACACGCTCGAAGCCGATTCCTCGAACGAGAAGATCTACACCTTCCGCACGGTGAACAGCCAGGAGGACGCCCGCTACTTCATCGAAGGGCAGTTCCAGAGCAGCCGGAACGGCTACTACCTGGGCCGCTTCAACATCCTCGAGGGTTCCGAAGTGGTGAAGGTGGACGGTGTTCCCTTCCGGCGGGACACTGACTACACCATCGATTACGACACGGGGCAGCTCACGTTCCTCAAGGTCCCCGGCCCGAACCAGGTGGTCTCGGTGGACTACTCCTTCGCCCCGGGTGCGGGGCAGGTGCAGCGGACCCTGCTCGGGTTTTCCACGTCCTACAATCCGGCCAGCAACCTCTCCTTCTCCTCCAGCCTCCTCTATGAGAGCAAGGGGGCGCAGGAGGACCTGGTCAAGCTGGGGGAGGAGCCCGCCACCTCCATGATCGGCGACCTCTCGTCGGTCCTGGCCTTCCGCCCAAATTGGATGACCCAGCTCGCGAACCGGATCCCCGGGATCGCGACCAGCGCGCAGTCGGCGCTGAACTTCCAGGGGAGCGTCTCGGCCAGCGTGCCCGACCCCAACACGAAGGGGGAGGCGTACGTGGACGACATGGAGGGGAATCGCGAGTCGAACACCGTTCCGCTGAGCCGCGTGCAGTGGCTCTACAGCAGCATCCCGGTCGTGGACCCGATCACGGGGGAGAACGTCCCCGGCACCGACCCCGCCACCCACGCCCGGCTCCGCTGGTACAACCCGACCGGCGACAACAACGACTACGCCGTCAAGGAGCACGACCTGAAGCCGTCGCTCAAGGACGACGAGGGGGGCAAGAACCAGCGCCAGGTGCTCGCGCTGGACGTGGTGCCGCCGCTCGCCGACACGACGGCCCTGGTCACGCCGGAGATGTGGACCGGCATCACGGTGCCGCTCGGCACGGTGGGGCAGGATCTGACCCGGATCCAGTACTTCGAGGTCTGGGTGAACGACTTCCGCAGGGATCACACCCTGACGCAGGGGAAGATCCACTTCGACTTCGGCCGGATCAGCGAGGACGCCTTCTGGGACCCCAGGAACCCGCCCAACCACGAGCTGGACACCGAGGACAAGAATGGCGACGGCAAGCTCGACCGGCGCGATCCCGGAAAGCCGGGGTCGGCGGAGCATGAAGCGTACTTGAGCGACGACGAAGACACGGGCCTGGACGGACTTCACGATGAGGAGGAGCCGGGCTACGCGGGCCCGGGGTCGGACCCGAACCAGGACGACTACGTCTACGACGCCGACAAGGCCCGGGACGATTACTCCAAGATCAACAACCTCGAGGGGAACGCGCTCAACGACCCGAACGCCCGCCCCGACACCGAGGACCTGAACAAGGACGGCGGGCTGGACCTGGATAACGACTACTTCGAGCGCGGGATCGACCTCGCGGACACCGAGTTCGTGGCGGTCGATGTCCCGAACGAGTACGCCGGGTTCCCCGTGGTGGACACGCGGAAGGTGCCGAACGGCTGGCGCCTCTACCGGATTCCGATCGACTCCCTGTCCACGCGGGTGGGGAATCCCAACTGGGCCAACGTCCAGGCGGTGCGGATCTGGATCGACGGCATGCGGGAGCCGCTCAAGCTCCAGGTCGGCGGCATCGAGATGATCGGGAGCCGCTGGATCCGCCAGGCGGTGCGCGACAGCATGTTCTACCGGAATCGCGACTTCTTCGTGCTCGCCAAGAACAACAAGGACGACCCCGACTACGTGGCGCCCTACGACGTGAAGAACCAGGTCGGCATCACCGCGGACCGGCGGGAGCAGTCGCTGGCGCTGCGCTACGCGCGGATCCAGCCGGGCGACAGCTTGCTCGCCTTCAAGACCTACGGCGACGTGGGGAACGCGGTGGGGTGGACGCTCTACCAGGAGATCCGCTTCTACGTGCACGGCGACCTGGGCATCGAGTCGCAGAAGGCGCGGGCCATCGCGCGGTTCGGCCCCGACACGGTCAACTACTACGAGTACAGCATCCCCCTGAAGAGCGGGTGGCAGTCGGTGGTGATCCCGATGGAGCGCCTCTCCAGCTTGAAGGAGAAACCGGGCAGGGCCGTCGACTCGGTCCTGGTCGATCGCGAAACCGGCGCCGCGACGGGAGAGGTCTACTCGGTGCGCGGCAACCCCAGCTTCACGCGGGTGAACCGCGTCTCCTTCGGCGTGGCCCTGGACAGCGACGCCTCGCCGAACGCGGCGGGGGAGGTCTGGTTCGACGAGCTCCGCCTGTCGGCGGTGCGGAAGGACCGCGGGTACGCCTCGAACGTGACGGTCCAGGCGAACTTCGCCGACGTGCTGGCGCTGAACGGCACGTTCACCCAGCAGGACAAGGACTACTTCCGGGTGGGCCTGGGCTCGAACCAGGGGACCGGCTTCGACCATACCGCGACCGGGCTCTCGAGCACCCTCAACCTGGACCGCTTCATCCCCACGAGCGGCGTCCAGCTCCCGGTGCGCTTCTCGGTCCAGCATTCGCAGGACGTGCCCAAGTTCCGCACCGGCTCGGACGTCATCCTGGACGCCTCGCGCCAGGACATCGAGCGGACCGAGGCCAACTCCCAGTCGATCGATCTGTCGTACAACCGTTCGAGCCCCAAGAAGGGTCTCGCGCGCTACACGCTGGATGCCCTGAACGGCCGCCTGTCCTACGCCCGCGGGGGCTCGATCAACCCCCAGTCGGCGGATTCCAGCTGGAGCTTCATCACGAACACCAGCTACAGCATCCCGATCGGGGGCAACGGGGTGAAGCTGGGTCCGCTCCGCCTGAACCCGCTCCCGCGCACCGTGACCGTGGCCGCCGACTGGGTCTCCACGCGGCGCGTCTCCTACTCACGGGACTTCAACGACTCGGGCGGGGTGGAGCAGGAGCTGCGCAGCGACGTGAAGCAGCGCCTGCTGACGCTGCGCATGGACACGTCGGTCGAGCCCCTGGCCGGGGTCCGCATGACCTACCGGCTGAACTCGCAGCGCGACATGCTGCTCCACCACGACGACTTCTTCGGCTTCAATCGGGGGACCGAGATCCGGCACGAGCAGAACGTCGGCCTGAACTACCGGCCGCGCTGGCTCACGTTCTTGCAGCCGGAGATCGACCTGAAGGGAAACTACAGCGAGGACGCGGGACCTCAAGTGAGGCTCCTGGCGACCGACCCGATCGATCTCAAGCGGATCCAGAACTCGGGCACGGCGCACACGAACATCACGATCCCGCTCTCGCGCTTCGGGGGTCGGCGCGGCGCGGCGCACGACACGTCGGGATCGTTCTCGCCCCTGGCACCCCTCCGGTTCCTTTTCTCGAAGATGCAGGACCTCTCGGCGACGTTCGACCTGAACCGGAGCGCCGTGCTGGACCGCGTGGCGGGAAATCCGGGGCTCTCCTTCCAGACCGGCTTCACCGAGGTCTTCGACGATCAGGTCACGCGCTACTCGAACTCCACGTTCCAGACGGCGCGCCGCTACAGCACGCGCGCGAACACCTCGTTCCGGCCGCTCGACAAGCTGAGCTTCGACATCCACGGCGACTATCAGCTCCAGTTCACGGATCAGGTGGGCGGCGCCCTGCGCTCGGCCCAGACGGCCTGGCCGGACGTCAACGCGCGATGGGTGGACCTGCAGCGCCTGCTCGGGCTGAACGGGCCGCTCACCAGCCTGACCCTGAACTCCTGGTACGTGAAGAAGTCGCAGGAGAGCGGGCCGCCGAACCGCGAGCCCGACCAGCTCCTGGAGACCACGTCGTTCAGCCCGCTCCTCGGCTGGGACGCGATGTTCCGGAGCGGCGTCCACCTGACCGCGGCGAGCGGCTTCGACAAGTCGCGCAGCACCGACAACCGCGCGGCCGACTTCTATCGCGACCGCTCCAACAAGACGACGCGGCTCGCGGTGAGCAAGAATTTCCCGGCGTCCAAGGGGATCAAGTTCCCCTGGAGCAAGAAGCGGGTGCGGCTGCCCAACGACCTGAATCTGGGCATCCAGGCCGACCTGGGGTCGAGCCGAGGGTTGATCCACCAAGCCGGGAGAGACGAGATCGAGGAGGACCGTGGGACGTTGAATATCGGCAGCTCGACGAACTACAATTTCAGCCAGTCGATCACGGGCGGGTTCAATCTCGCCTTCCGCCAGACCACCGATCGGAAAGCCTTCTTGACCCAGCGGGGCATCACGATGTCCTTCACCGGCGCGTTCCGCTTCTAGCGTGCCGGCCCACATGCCCTCGCCACCGGGCGGCGCGCGCCGAGCGCGCGGTCTCGGTGTGTTCCAGGGCGCGGTCGCGGCGGCGCTCCTCATCGCCGTGGGCACCTCGTGCGCGCGCACGCCCAAGGCGGTCGCGTTCGACGGCAGCCGGGCCTACGAGTGGGTGAGGCGCCAGGTCGCCTTCGGCCCCCGCACCCCCGGCACGGCCGCCCACGACTCCTGTTTCGCCCTTCTCGTGGAGACGCTCCGGAAGAACGCGGACGTGGTCGAGACCGACAGCTTCCACTACTACGCCCCCGAGCTGAACAAGGACCTCCGGCTCATGAACGTCATGGCCCGCTACCGTCCGAACGAGAAGCGGCGCGTCCTCTTCGCGGCCCACTGGGACACGCGCCCGTGGGCCGACCGCGACCCCGACTCCACCCGCAAGAATCAGCCGATCCTGGGCGCCAACGACGGCGGCTCGGGGGTGGGCGTGCTGCTGGCCCTGGCCGAGCAGCTCCACCGGCATTCCCCGGGCATCGGCGTGGACCTGGCGCTGTTCGACGGGGAGGACCTCGGCACCGACACCAACCCTGCCGGGTTTTTCCGCGGCTCCAGGCGCTACCTCGAGTGGCGCGCCACCGAGCCCGCGCCCCTGTTCGTGGTGGTGATCGACATGGTCGGGCGGAAGGACGCCGCCTTCTACTGGGAGGGGAACTCGTACAACCGGTCGGCGAACATCGTGATGGTCCTCTGGAACCGGGCCAAGGAGATGGGATTGCGTCAGTTCCGGAGCGGGGTCAAGTTCACGATCGCCGACGACCACGTCCCCTTCCTGGAAGCCGACATCCCGGCGATCGACGTGATCGACTTCGACTTCCCGGCCTGGCACACCCACAGGGACGACCTCACGGCCGTGGACCCCGGCACCCTGGAAGCCGTGGGACGAGTGCTGCTTAGCCTCGTGAGCAACGTCGACTACCTGCAAAATTAACCGCGCGCCGATGTCCCGCGCGCCGCAGCGCGCGGAACCCCAGTTCCTTATCCGCCGCGCCCCTCAGAGCCATACCAGCATCCTTATATAGCCCCCCGTCCCACATTGCTGCTTGACCCCGAACGCTACCCCCCTTAGGGTCAGTGGTCCGAGTGGACCCACCCGTCCACTCGGTCCTTTTTCGGGCCGTGCCCGGGCTCGGGAGCGCCCGGGGGCTAGAAATGGACCGAAACCAGCTTCGAGATGACCTCTCCCGGCGCCTCCGCGCTCTTCTGGAGGAGGAGGCGTTCGACCTGTGGGACCTGGAAGTCACATTCCAGTCGGGACGGACGGTGGTGCAGGTCACGGTGGAACGCCCCGGGGGCGGCGTGACGCTGGACGAATGCGCCTATTGGAACCGGAAATTCGGGCGCTATCTCGAGGCTGAGAACGTCCTGCCCGGCTCGTACGTGCTGGAGGTGGGCAGCCCCGGCATCGAGCGGACGCTGACGCGCCCCGAGCACTACGCGCGGTACGTCGGCAGCTCGCTCGAGGTCAAGCTGCACGACCCCCGCGAGGGCCGGCGAACCTACCGCGGCGAGCTGCGCGCGGCGGGCCCGGAATCGATCGTCGTCGAGGATTCGGAAGCGGGAACGGTGTCGCTGCCGCACGCGGCGATCCGCAAGTCGCACCTGATCGTCGATCCTTGGGAAGGAATGCGCGGCAAGGACCGCCATAAAAAGGAATCCTGATCGTGGCTCGCGAGCCTCAAGTGAAGAACATGAACTACGAGCTGATGGATGCGATGGCTCAGATCGCGCGCGAAAAGAGCGTCGACAAGTCCATCCTCATCGAGACGCTCGTGGCGGGGCTCCTCCAGGCCGGCAAGAAGCGGTTCGGCCCCGAGGCCGACGTCGACGTGAAGTTCGACGAGCAGAGCGGGAAGATCGTGATGGCGCTGCGGCGCACCGTCGTCGAGGACGCCGACGACCTCGGCCGCGAGGTGGACCTGGCCGAGGCGCTGTCGCAGGACCCCGACGCGAAGATCGGCCAGGTGCTGGTCCAGGAGCTCTCGCTGGAGGATCTCGGCCGGAACGCCATCGCCACCGCCAAGCAGGTGCTGGTGCAGCGCGTGCGCGAGGCCGAGCGGGAGCGGATCTACGAGGACTTCCACGACCGGGTGGGCGAGATGGTGCGCGGCACGGTGCAGCAGGTGGACCGCGGCAACATCTACGTGAAGCTCGACCGGTCGGAGGCGATCCTGCCGCCGCGCGAGCAGATCGCGCGCGACCGCTTCCACCAGGGCGATCACATCAAGGCGTACATCATCGCGGTGGACAAGCTGGCGCGCGGGCCGCAGGTCATCCTGTCGCGGACCCACCCCGAGTTCCTGCGCCGCCTGTTCGAGTCCGAGGTGCCGGAGGTCGCGGAGAAGATCATCGAGATCAAGGGGATCGCCCGGGAGCCCGGCTCCCGCGCCAAGGTCTCCGTGGTCTCGAACGACGACAAGATCGACGCGGTCGGCGCCTGCGTCGGGATCAAGGGATCCCGCGTGCAGGCGATCGTGCGCGAGCTGGGGGGCGAGAAGATCGACATCGTCCCCTGGAGCGTGGACCCGATCGTGTTCGTGACGCGCGCGCTCTCCCCGGCCAAGGTGCTGGAAGCGCATGTGGTCGAGATGGAGCAGAAGATCCTGGTCACCGTGGCCGACGATCAGCTCTCGCTGGCGATCGGGAAGGGGGGCCAGAACGCGCGCCTCGCGGCCAAGCTCACGGGATGGAAGATCGACCTCATCTCCAAGAGCGAGCGGGAGCGGCAGAAGGAATACGAGCGGCGCTCGCGCGTCGACATCGAGGAGTTCGAGGCGGCCGGGCCGAAGCTGCGGGAGAAGCTCCTGCGCGAGGGGATCGAGACGGTGCAGGACCTCCTGAAGACCCCGCTGGAGGAGCTGCTCGCCATCCAGGGCGTGGGCGAGAAGACGGCGGAGAAGCTGCTCGAGGAGGCGCGCGATCTCCTGGCGCGCCGGGGCGAGGAGCTCGAGGCCGAGGCCGCGCGCGCCGCCGACGAGGCGGAGCGGCAGAAGGCCGAGGAAGCCGCCGCCATGGCCAAGCTCCAGGCGATGGAGGCGTCCGACCGGCTGGAAGAGGCGGAAGCCGAGACGGTCCGCGAGGCCTCGATGGAAACCGAAGTGGACGAGCAGATGCGCGGGGACGACTCGATCGGCGAGGACGAAGCGGTCCAGGCCGGCGACGTCGACGCGCTGACGATCGACGAAGGGGAGGAGGACCACCTCGTCCCCGAGGATGCCGACGCGACCGAGGCCGGACCGACGGCCGGCGCGTCGGATGAGGACCAGGACGAGACGCGCGAGGAACGCGCCACGGGCGCGGAATCGGAAGGACCCCCGCCCCGGGCGTAGGGGCGAGAACGAGGAGACGTATGGCAGGCGTGAAGCGGCGGGTGTACGAAGCGGCCAAGGACATGGGGATGTCGAGCGAAGCGCTCGTCTCCATCCTCAAGTCCATGTCGGTGGACGTGAAGAGCCACATGAGCTCGATCGACGACAACGTCGTGGATCAGGTGCGGCTCAAGATCGCCCGCGAGAAGGAGGCCGTGAAGGAGGAAGAGGCGCGCCGCAAGGAGAAGGCCGTCCAGGCGGCCAAGGCCGCAGCCGAGGCGCAGCGCCGCACCGCGCCCGCGGGCGCGGGGCTCCTGAAGGGCGGCAAGGGCGTCAAGAAGAAGAAGCGGATCGTCGACGAGAAGCTGGTCCGCGCCTCCGTGCGGCGCACGCTCGCCGAGATGGACGGCTCCAAGCGCCGCCATCACCGCCGCGACGACAAGGAGGACGCCGCGATCGGCGTCGAGGAAGAGCCGCGGGTCATCCGCGTGAGCGAGTTCATCTCCGTGGCCGAGCTGGCCGCCCAGCTCGAGGTGAAGCCGCAGGAGGTGATCGCCGCGTGCATGCGCCTCGGCATCATGGCGAACATCAATCGCCGCCTCGACAAGGACTCGATCCAGGCGGTCGCCGACGAGTTCGACTACGGCGTCGAGTTCGTGGACGAGCTGGGCGAGGAGACCGTGGTCGAAACGGCCGAGGAAGAGCACCTCGTCCCGCGCGCCCCGGTCGTCACGATCATGGGCCACGTGGACCACGGCAAGACGTCGCTCCTCGACCACATCCGGAAGGCGAACGTCATCGCCGGCGAAGCCGGCGGGATCACGCAGCACATCGGCGCCTACGAGGTGTCGCTGCCCGCCGGCCAGCGGATCACCTTCCTCGACACGCCGGGCCACGAGGCGTTCACGGCGATGCGCGCCCGCGGCGCCCAGGTCACCGACATCGTGGTGCTGGTCGTGGCGGCGGACGACCAGGTCATGCCGCAGACCATCGAGGCGATCGACCACGCCCGCGCCGCGCAGGTTCCGATCATCGTCGCGATCAACAAGATCGACCTTCCCGACGCCAACGTCGAGAAGGTGCGCCAGGACCTGGCGCAGCAGAACCTCCTGGTCGAGGAATGGGGCGGCAAGACCATCGCCGTTCCGATCTCCGCCAAGAAGGGGACCAACGTCGAGAAGCTGCTCGAGATGATCCTGCTGCAGGCCGAGGTCCTCGAGCTGAAGGCCGACCCCACCAAGCACGCCCGCGGCGTGGTCGTGGAGTCGCGCGTGGAGCAGGGACGCGGGATCGTCGCGACGGTGCTCGTGCAGAAGGGAACCCTCCGCGTCGGCGACGCGTTCGTCGCGGGGGCCACCAGCGGCAAGGTGCGCGCCCTCCTGAACGAGCGCGGGCAGCGGATCGCCCAGGCGGGCCCGAGCACGCCGGCCGAGGTGCTGGGGTTCTCGACGGCGCCGCAGGCGGGCGACACGTTCGCGGCGGTCGACGACGAGCGGGAGGCGCGCGAGCTCGCCTCCAAGCGGGGGCAGCTCCTCCGCGAGCAGGAGTTCCGCCTCCACAAGCACGTGACGCTGACCGACCTGTACAGCCAGATGCAGCGCGGCATGGGCGAGCTGCTCGTCGTGCTGAAGGGCGACGTGGACGGCTCGGTCGAGGCGCTCCAGGACTCGCTCCAGAAGCTCTCGACCGAAGAGGTGAAGCTCCGCGTGATCCACCGGGCCGTGGGACAGATCACCGAGTCGGACGTGCTGCTGGCCGCGGCGTCGAACGCGATCGTCATCGGCTTCCACGTGCGCCCCGATCCGCGCGCCGCCGAGCTGGCGTCGAAGGAGAAGGTGGACATCCGCCTCTACGAGATCATCTACGAGGCGGTGGAGAACGTGAAGGACGCCATGTCGGGCCTCCTGCGCCCGGAGATCCGCGAGTCGATCGCGGGGTCGGCCGAGGTCCGGAAGGTCTTCCGCACCACGAAGTCGGGCGCCATCGCCGGCTGCATGGTGCTCTCGGGGACGATCACCCGCAACGCGCGCGCCCGGCTCCTGCGCGGAGGCGAGGCCGTGTACGACGGGAAGATCGGCTCCCTGAAGCGGTTCAAGGACGACGTCCGCGAGGTGGCGAGCGGCTACGAGTGCGGCATCGGGCTCGAGGACCGCGACGACATCCGCGAAGGGGACGTCATCGAGGCGTACGTGCTCGAGGAAGTCGCGCGCAAGCTGGCGTGACATGGTGGTCGGGACGATGCGGCTCGAGCTCCACCTGCCCGCCTCCGATTCCCTGAAGGCCAAGCGCTCCGTGCTGAACCGGGTGAAGGAGCGGGTGCGCTCGGGTTTCAACGCGTCCGTCGCCGAGGTGGAGCACCAGGATCTCTGGCAGCGGGCGACCCTGGGGGTCGCCATCGTGGGGAGCGCGCCCGGCGCTCTCGACAACGTGCTGCGGGACATCCTCCGCGCCGTCGAGCGCGAGGACCGGCTTCAAGTTCTCGACTTCCAGATCCGGATCATCTGACGTCCCGGGCTCCCGGGATCGCGCGGCCCGCAGGGGTCGCCGGTTCCGAGACCCAGAGGAGATAATGTGCCCGCACGCTCCGAGAGTCCGCGCACGCGCCGCGTCGCCGAGCGCATCCAGGTCGAACTGGCCGAGATCCTGTCGAAGGAGACGGAGGATCCGCGGCTGCGCTCGCTGACCGTGACCGCGGCCCGCGTCTCCCGCGACCTCGCCTCGGCGCGGGTCTGGGTGAGCGGGCGGATGACGCCCGACGAGGAGGCGGCCGCGCTCGCGGCGCTGGAGCACGCGGCGCCCTTCTTCCGCACGCTGCT
The DNA here is from genome assembly GCA_035631035.1 of Candidatus Binatia bacterium. NCBI lineage: Bacteria > Candidatus Binatota > Binatia (SeqCode) > Binatia bacterium. The sequence goes on from DASQJL010000112.1 coordinate 60,595, forward strand.
CGCGCCGCGGCTGGGGCTGCGGATCGTGCCCACGCTGCGCTTCGAGGTGGACCGCACGATCGAAGCGGGCGCGCGGATCGAGGAGCTGCTCCGCGAAATCAAGGACCAGGACGAGACCAAGGAGTAACGCCGCGTGCCCCATGCCGCCTTTCGCGCGTTCGTGGACGCGCACGACGATTTCCTGATCCTTTCCCACATCGACCCCGACGGCGACGCCGTGGGCTCGTCGCTCGGACTGGCGTGGGCGCTCCGGCCCATCGGGAAGCGCGTCACCGTGGCGAACGATTCGCCGCTCCCGGCCAGCCTGCGCTTCCTGCCCGGATGGGAGGAGATCCGCCTCGCCTCCGAGCTTCCCGAGCCCTTCCGCGCCGTCTTCGTCCTCGACTGCTCGTCGCTGGACCGCGTCGGCCGCACGGGCATCGCCGCGATCGCGCCGGGCGCCGCCATCGCCTGCGTGGACCACCACGCCGGCACCGACGGGTTCGGCGATCCGCGCCTGGTGAACGTGAGCGCGAGCGCCACCGCCGAGCTGATCGTCGAGATCCTCCAGGCCAGCGAGCTTCCGATTGGGCCCGAGGCGGCGGCCTGCCTCTACGCGGGCATCGCGTCGGACACCGGAGCGTTCCGGTTCCAGAACACCACGCCGCACGTGCTGCGCCTGGCGGCCCGCCTGGTCGAGCGCGGCGCCGATCCCTCGCGCACGGCGCGCTCCCTGTTCGGCCGGAAGTCGCCGGCCAGCCTTCGCGTGCTGGGGCTGGCGCTCGCCTCGCTGGAATCGCGGGCCTCGGGCAAGGTGAGCGTGCTCACGATCTCCCGCGCCATGTTCGACGAGGCGAAGGCCGCCCCCGAGGACGCCGACGGGATCGTCCAGTACGCGCAGTCGGTGAACGGCGCCTTGATCGGCGTGCTGATCCAGGAGACCGCGCCGGGCGAGGTCCGGATCTCCTTCCGCTCCGACGGCAGCGTGGACGTGAACGACATCGCCGGCCGCTTCGGCGGCGGCGGCCACCGGAACGCCGCGGGCGCCCGGCTCCGGGGCGAGCTCTCCGTGGTGCGCGAGTCGGTGCTCCAAGCCCTCGAACAGGCGGTACATGGCGGACCTCCTGCACCTCGTGGATAAGCCGGAGGGCTGGACGTCGCACGACGTGGTCGCCCGCCTGCGCGGCATCCTGGGCGAGCGCCGGATCGGCCACGCCGGAACCCTCGATCCCTTCGCGAGCGGCCTCCTCGTCCTGGGCGAGGGGCGCACCACGCCGCTCCTCTCCTGCATCGGACTCCTCCCGAAGCGCTACGTCGCGCGGGCGCTCCTGGGCGTCGTGACCGACACGCAGGACCGCACCGGCCGCGCGGTGGCCGAAGCGCGGCCGGAGTCGATCCCGGGACGCGATCAGGTCGAAGCGGCGCTCGCCGCCTTCCGGGGACCGATCATGCAGTGCCCGCCCGCCTACTCCGCGGTGAAGGTGGGCGGGGAGCGCTCCTACCGCGTGGCGCGGCGAGGCGGCGACCCCGAGCGGAAGCCGCGGCCGGCGCACGTCTACGCGCTCGCGCTTTCCGACGGGGCGCAGCACCCCGAGATCGCTTTCGAGGTCACGGTCAGCCGCGGCACGTACGTGCGCACGCTGGCGCACGACCTGGGGCAGGCGCTGGGATGCGGCGCCCACCTGACGGCGCTCCGGCGGACGGCGATCGGCCCCTTCCGCGTCGAGGACGCGCTCTCCCCCTCGCGGGAGGCGGGGCTCGGCGCCGAGCGCTTCCGCGAGCGCGCGCTCGCTCCGGAGCGGGCCCTCTCCTTCCTGCCGCGGGTGCGGCTGGATCGGAACGAGGCGGACCGGCTCCGCTACGGCGCGGCGCCGGCTTCCGATCCCGCGCGGCTCGAAACGGCGCCCCAGGACGACCCGCTGCCGCCCGGAGAAGCGGGATGGCCGGTGGCGCTCCTCGACGGCGACGGGACGCTGCTCGCGCTCGCGCGGCCGATGGAGTCCCAGCGCCCGGGCGAGCCGATGGCGCTCCTGCGCGTGATGAGCGCGGCGCCCGAGCGGACCCCCGCGGCCGGGGAGGCGCGATGACCGCCGCGGCCCCCTCCGAGGGCGCCCCGGTCCCGGTGCCGGTCGCCGGGCGGCCGATCGCGCTCACGATCGGCGTCTTCGACGGGCTCCATCGGGGGCACCGCCGGGTGATCGAGGCCACGGTGGCCGCGGCCCGCGAGATGGCCGGCGCGGCGTGGGTGGCCACGTTCGACCCGCACCCCGACACGGTCGTGCGCGGCGTCGAGCCCCGCCCGTGGATCACCCCTCCCGAGGAGCGGAAAGCGCTGCTCCATGCCCTCGGCGTGGACCGGGTCGAGGTGATCCGCTTCGATCACGCCGTCCAGGAGCTTCTCCCCGAGGGGTTCCTCGACCGGATCCTGGGCCCCGGCGCGCCGCTTCGGGTGCTGGTCGTCGGGCCCGACTTCCGGATGGGGAAGAACCGCGTGGGGGACCGCGCCTACCTCGAGGAGCTGGGGAAGCGGCGCGGCTTCAGCGTGCGGGAGGCTCCGTTTCTCATGGGCAACGGCGCCAAGCTCTCGAGCACGCTCCTTCGCCGGGAGATCGAGACGGGGCTCCTGGAGGAGGCGGCCGCCATCCTGGGCCGGCCCTACGCCCTGGAAGGGACCGTGGGGAGCGGCGCCGGCCGGGGCACCGGCCTGGGGTACCCGACGGCGAACCTCGAGGTGTCCCCCCAGAAGCTCCTTCCGGCCAGCGGCATCTACCTGTCGGAAAACGAGCTGGAGGGGCGGATCCAGCCCGGCATCACCTACGTCGGGAGCGCCGGCACGTTCGGCCCCGGCCCGGTCCGGGTGGAGGTGCATCTGCTCGACTTCACCGGGAGTCTGAGGGGGAAAGGGCTTCGGACGCTATTGATCCGGCGGCTCCGCGCCGATAAGGTGTTCGACTCGCCGAAGGCGCTCATCGAGGCGATGGACAAGGACTTGGCCGAGGCCAGGGCCTGGTGGGGAAGCGCCCGCGGCGCGACGACCCGCGGCTAGCACGGAAATGCTTGCAACGTGAACGCTCTGTGATACATTCCCGCTCCAGAGAGAGAGGGAAAGTCAAGGAGGTGGCACCGGTGCCGTTATCGCCTGAACGGAAGCGCGAAGTGATCGGACAGTTCAAGACCCACGAGGCCGACTCCGGGTCGGCCGAAGTCCAGATCGCGCTTCTCACCGAACGAATCAAGTACCTGACGGAGCACTTCAAGGTCCACAAGCGCGACCATCACAGTCGCCGCGGACTGCTCCGAATGGTGGGTCAAAGGCGACGGCTACTCGACTATCTGAAGGCGACGAAAGTCGAGCGCTACCGGGCAGTGGTCAAGGAGCTGGGCCTCCGCAAGTAGGCTCCTCCCCGCGTCCGTCCTGTACGGGCCGCAGGGGACCCCGCCGCGCAGTTCCTCCCGAAGACACCCTTACGAGCCCTCGAAGGCTTGAGCCCTCGAGGGGGCGCCGTATTCGGCCCATGGTTCGCCGGCGGCGTCGTGTCCTTCGAGCCAGTCGCTACAAAAGGAGATGAGAATGCCCGAATCAGTAAGCCTTGAGCTTGGCGGCCGCACGTACCGCATCGAGGTCGGGAAGGTGGCCAAGCAGGCTTCGGGTTCCACGTGGGTCCAGTACGGCGAGACCGTGGTGCTGTGCGCCGCGGTCGCCAGCAAGGATCCGATCGAGAAGGACTTCTTCCCGCTCAGCGTGGAGTACCGGGAGAAGACCTACGCCGCGGGGCGCATCCCGGGCGGCTTCTTCAAGCGGGAAGGGAGGCCGACGGAGAAGGAGATCCTCTCCAGCCGGCTCATCGACCGCCCGCTCCGTCCGCTCTTTCCGGACGGCTACCGCAACGAGATCCAGATCATGTGCACGGTCCTCTCCTCGGACCAGCTGAACGACTCCGACATCCTCGGCGTCACCGGCGCTTCGGCCGCGCTCATGGTCTCCGACATTCCCTTCCCCGAGCCGGTCTCCGCGGTGCGCGTGGGGCTGGTCGAGGGGAACATGGTCCTGAACCCCACCTTCGCCGAGCTGGACGAGTCCACGCTCGACCTGGTGGTCGCGGCCACCGACTCCAACATCGTGATGGTGGAGGCGGGCGCCCGCGAGGTGCAGGAGAGCCAGATCGTCGAGGCGCTGGAGTTCGCGCACGAGGCGATCCGGAAGCTGAACCGCATGCAGCACGACCTGCGCGAGCGGGTCGGCAAGCCCAAGCGCACCTTCCCGCTCCCGCAGCGCGACGAGACGCTGGCCAAGCAGATCGCCTCCGAGTACGGCGACCGGGCCCGCCAGGCGAACCGCACCGCGGAGAAGCACGCGCGGCAGGACGCCCTCGACAAGCTCCGCGACGAGGCGGTCGCCAAGTACGAGGCGTCGAACCCCGGCTCCGGCAAGCTGGTGCGCCAGGTGCTGAACGAGCTGGAGGAGCACGACGTCCGCCATATGATCGTGAAGGAGCACAAGCGTCCCGACGGCCGCGGCTTCGACGACATCCGCGCCATCGCCTGCGAGGTGAGCCCGCTCCCGCGCACGCACGGCTCGTCGCTGTTCACGCGCGGCCAGACCCAGGCGCTCGTGGTCGCCACCCTGGGCACCAAGGTGGACGAGCAGCGGGTCGAGGAGCTGGAAGGGCAGTCGTGGAAGAGCTTCATGCTCCACTACAATTTCCCGCCCTACAGCGTCGGCGAGGTCCGTCCCTTCCGCGGCCCCGGCCGCCGGGAGATCGGCCACGGCGCGCTCGCCGAGCGCGCCCTCGAGCCCCTGATCCCGAGCGACGTGGACTTCCCCTACACCATCCGCATCGTCTCCGACATCCTCGAGTCGAACGGCAGCTCGTCCATGGCGACGATCTGCGGCGGGAGCCTCTCCCTGATGGACGCGGGCGTGCCGATCAAGTCGCACGTCGCGGGCGTGGCGATGGGGCTGGTCAAGGAAGAGAACGAATTCGCCATCCTGACCGACATCCAGGGGGTGGAAGACCACCTGGGCGACATGGACTTCAAGGTCGCGGGCACCAAGGACGGCATCACGGCGCTCCAGATGGACATCAAGATCGCCGGCGTCTCCTACGCGCTCATGGCCGAGGCGCTCGAGCGGGCCAAGAAGGCGAGGATGTTCGTGCTCGGCAAGATGGACGCCGCGATCGCGGCGCCGCGCTCCGAGCTCTCGCCGTACGCGCCGCGCATCTACATCATGATGATCGACCCCGACAAGATCCGCGAGGTCATCGGACCGGGCGGCAAGATGATCAAGAAGATCAGCGCCGAGACCGGCACGCAGATCGACATCGAGGACACCGGTGAGGTCCGCATCGCCGCCTTCAGCGGCGCCGACGGCGACCGCGCGCGGGAGATCATCCGCGGCATCACCGAGGATCCGGAGATCGGCCGCGTCTACCAGGGGATCGTGCGGCGGGTGGTGCCGTTCGGCGCCTTCGTCGAGATCTCGCCCGGCAAGGACGGGCTGGTGCACATCTCCGAGCTCGAGCCGAAGCGGGTCGAGCGGGTCGAAGACGTCATCAACGAGGGGGACACCGTCCTCGTCAAGGTGATCGGCATCGACCGCGAGGGGAAGATCAAGCTGAGCCGCAAGCAGGCCCTTCCGGGCTACGTGCCGTCCGAAGAGGACGGCGCGTCCGACCGCGGCGGCGACAGCCGCCGGGGCGGCGGCGGCGGGCGAGGCGGCGACCGCGGTCCTCGCGGGCGGCGGCCGGAGCCGTCGCGGCGTTGACGCGGTACCCGAACCGATTCGAAAGCAGGCGGCGGACGGAGGCTTCGGCCTCCGTCGCCGTTTACAGCAAGCGCGCCCCCCGAAGCGGGCGCTCGAGGAGCGGAACGCCATGAGCGACACGGGACGCTTCCATCGAACGCTCTTACCCTCCGGCCTCACCGTGATCGGCGAGGAGATGGACTCCGTCCGCTCGCTCGCCATCGGCGTCTGGATGAAGGTGGGTGCCCGCCACGAGGACGCCGCGACGAGCGGCATGTCCCACTTCCTGGAGCACATGGTCTTCAAGGGCTCGCGAACCCGCGACGCCTACCAGATCGCGCTCTCCCTCGAATCGGTGGGGGGCCACCTCGACGCGTTCACGGGACGCGAGTCGACCTGCTTCTACGCGCGGGCGCTCGAGGACCACCTGGACCTCGCCGTGGACGTGCTCGCCGACCTCTCCCTCTCCCCGCGCCTCGACCCGGCCGACGTCGCCAAGGAAAAGCAGGTCGTGGCCGAGGAGATCCACAACTACGACGACACCCCCGACGACTGCGTGCACGACCTCTTCGCGGACGTCGTCTGGAACGGGCATCCCCTGGGGAACCGGATCCTCGGGAGCGAGGCCTCGGTGACCGCGTTCACCCCCGAGGAGGTGGCCGCCTACCACGGCCGCCACTACACGGCGGGGAACATGATCGTGGCGATCGCGGGGCGCTTCGACTGGCCGCGCGTCGTGGACCTGGTGGAGCGGCATTTCGCCCCGGCCCCGGCGGGCGCGCCCCCGGCGCCGCCGCGCGCGGCGAACGGCGCGGGGCGCGAGGTCGTGCATCACGTCCGCGACCTGGCGCAGCAGTACCTGTGCATCGGCGCCCCGGGACTGCGCCAGGAAGATCCCGACCGCTACGCGCTCGTCCTGCTCTCGACGGTGCTGGGGGGCGGCATGTCGTCGCGGCTCTTCCAGCGCGTGCGGGAGCAGGAGGGGCTCGCCTACTCCGTCTACACCTACTCCGATTCCTACGAGGACGCCGGGATCTTCTGCGCCGCGATGAGCGTGCACCCCTCGCAGGGGCGGAAAGCGGTGCGCGTCACGCTCGAGGAATTCGACCGGATCATCGAGTCCGGGATCACCCCCGAGGAGCTCGCGTCGGCCAAGGAGCAGCTCAAGGGGAGCCTCCTCCTCGGTCTGGAGAGCACCTCGAACCGGATGCACCGGATCGCGCGCTCCATCCTGTACAGCGGGCGCTTCCTCCCGGTCGACGAGCTGGTGCGCACCATCGACCGGATCACCGCGGAGGAGGTGCGCGAGATGGCCGTGCGCGTGCTGGACCGCGACCGGCTCTCCCTGGTCGCCCTGGGCGCGGATCAGAACGGAGCGTTCTCCGAAGCGGACCTGAACCACCGGGAGGTCGCATGACGGCCGAAGCGCGGGAATCCCAAGCGATGGAGCGGAGCGGAGCGGCGGCGGGCGAGATCGGCGTGCGCGTCACGCTGCTCCCACACGCCGCGGGCGCGCCCGCCTACGAAACCGAGCACGCCGCGGGGATGGACCTGCGCGCCGCGATCGAGGGGGAGCTGACCCTCGCCCCCGGCCGCGTGGCGCCGGTCCCGACCGGCATCCGGATCGAGATCCCACCCGGCTACGAGGGGCAGGTGCGGGGCCGGAGCGGCCTGGCGCTGCGGCACGCCGTGGGGGTGCCCAACGCCCCCGGCACCATCGACGCCGACTACCGCGGCGAGGTGACGGTCCTCCTCGTGAACTGGGGCACGGAGCCGTACGTGGTGCGCCGGGGCGACCGGGTCGCGCAGCTGGTCCTGGCACCGGTCGCGCGGGCCCGCCTGGAAATCGCGGAATCGCTCACGGAGACGGCGCGGGGCGCGGGCGGCTTCGGCCACACCGGCCGTTGAGGCGCGCCGAGCCCGGGCGGGAACGGGCCCCGGGAACCGCGGGTTCCTAACGGTACGATGCCCACCCCATACGGACGGTCCCTTCCGATCGCGATCCTGACCGCCCTCGCCTGCGCCGGCGCTCTGGGCGGCCTCGTCGCGGCCGTCCGCGCGCAGACGGATGCGCCCGGCGCGGTCGCGTCGGCCCTCGCGGCGGACTCCCTGGGAGACGGCGGCGCCTCCGCCGACACCTCCGGCTTCGGCCCCTACGTCACGGCCGAAGAGCGGAAGCGCTTCGCGCGCGTGCCCTGGCGGATCGGCGAGTACTTCCAGTTCTCGATCGACTGGAACGGCCTGAACGGCGGCTCCAGCCTGATGCAGGTCCAGAACCTCCACACCATCGACGGCCACCGCGTCTACCGCATCGTCACCAAGGCGGAATCCAACTCGTTCGTGTCGCGCTTCTACAAGGTGCGCGATCGCGCCGAGTCGTTCATCGACGCCGAGACCCTGATCTCGCGCCGCTTCGTGAAGCACCTGCGCGAAGGCGGGTTCAAGCAGGACCTCGACGTGCGCTTCGAGCAGGAGCAGAAGAAGGCGGTCTACGCCGGCGGGCCCACGGTGGACGTGCCGGCGCAGGTGCACGACGTGCTGTCGGCGTTCTACTACGTCCGCACGCGTCCGCTGCCGATCGGGAGCTCCTTCACCATCCCGACCCACGACAACCGCAAGTCGTACGCGATGGAAGTGAAGGTCCTGAAGCGGGAGCGGATCGAGGTCCCGGCGGGGAAGTTCGATTGCATTCTCGTCGAGCCCGTGCTCAAGTCCGAAGGCGTGTTCCAGTCCAAGGGAAGCATCTTCGTCTGGCTCACCGACGACGAGCGGCGGATCCCGGTGCTCGTGAAGAGCAAGGTTCCGGTCGGCTCGATCTCGGTCAGCCTGACCGACATGCGGCTCTCCTTCGAGCGGACGCGATGAGGAACCCGCTGGATCCGAAGGCGGGGCGCTCGCGCCACGAGCGGATCGACCTTCGCGGCGTGCGCACCGTGCCGGTGGACAAGCGCCCGAGCAAGGTGCGCGTGGAGCAGTTCGCGCCGGCGCCCGATCCCGCCGCGCCGATCGCCTCCCTGGACCAGTTCCTGCCCGACCTCCTGACCGGGAGCGCGCTCCGCGAGCTGCTCGAGCACTGGGTGCTCGCGCGGAACGCCGGGCGGCCCGCGGTCGCCATGATCGGCGGGCACGTGGTGAAGACCGGCGTGCAGCGCCCGCTCCTCTCCCTGATGGAGGCGGGGGCGTTCACCGCCCTCGCCATGAACGGGGCGGCCGCCATCCACGACTTCGAGATCGCCTTCTTCGGCGCGACCTCCGAGCCGGTGGAGGAGACGCTCCTGACCGGGCAGTTCGGGCTGGTCGAGGAGACGCCGATCCTCATGAACCAGGCGGTCAAGGAGGGGCTGAAGCGCGGGCTGGGGATGGGCGAGTCGCTGGGGGAGTTCATCCTCGACGCCGAGGCGCCGCACGCCTCGCTCAGCCTGCTCGGGCAGGCCGTCGCGCGCGACCTTCCCGTGACGGTGCACGTGGCGTTCGGCACCGACACCATCCACCAGCATCCCTCGTTCGACCCCGCCGCCACCGGCGCGGCCACGCACGCCGACTTCACGATCTTCGCGGCGGCGCTCCGGGAGATCGAGGACGGCGTGGTGTTCAACTTCGGCTCGGCGGTGATCATGCCGGAGGTGTTTCTCAAGGCGCTCTCCACCGTCCGAAACCTCGGCCACCCCGCCGCGCGCTTCGTCGCCGCCTCCTTCGACCAGATCCGGCACTACCGCCCCGAGAAGAACGTGCTGGAGCGGCCGCTTCGCGCCGGCGGCAAGGGGTTCGCGTTCGTGGGCCCGCACGAGCTCTGGATCCCGCTCCTCGCCGCGCTCTACCTGGGACGCGCGCCCCACGCGCGATGACGCGGCCCCGGGCGTGGCTGACGCTCCTGGGGCTCGCGATGAGCGCCGCGGCGGTGGCGCTCCTCCTCCGCTCCATCGACGCGGCGGACACCTGGCGCCGCCTCCGGGCCGCCGATCCGCTCTGGTTCCTGGGCGCCTGCGCGGTGACGACGGCCAGCTACGTGGTCCGGGCCGTCCGCTGGGGAGAGCTCCTCTCCACCACCGCGCGCCCCTCCTTCCGGCGGCTTTTCTCCGCGACGATGATCGGGTTCCTGGCGATCAACACCCTTCCGGCCCGTCTGGGAGAGCTGGTCCGCGCCTACGCCCTGTCCCGGTCGGAGCGGATCTCGACGGCGACCGTCCTCGGTTCTGTCGCCGTGGAGCGACTGCTCGACCTCGCGGCGCTGGGTGTTTTCTGGTCGCTGTCGCTGGGGGTTGCTTCTCTGCCCGCCTGGTTCCGGTGGAGCGGATTCGTCACGCTGGGGCTCACGGTGGCCGCGGCCGCCGGGCTCCTGGCCCTGCACCGCTTCGGCGGCTGGCGGGCGCTGGGCGCGGAGAACGGCATCCTGCGCCGCCTTCCCGAGAAGCCCCGGCGCGCCCTCGCGGCGGCCATTCCCGCGTTCGGGGAGGGGGTGCGCAGCCTCGCCAGCCCTTCGATCCTGATCCGGGCCGGCCTCCTGACGGCCGCGATGTGGATCGTGACCGCGGCCGTCTTCCTCATGACCGGAGCAGCCCTTGGGATGGCGCTGCCGCTCTGGGCGCCCTGCCTCCTGGCCTTCATCGTGTGCGTGGGGATCATGGTTCCATCGTCCCCCGGCTTCGTCGGGGTGATGGAAGGCGCCTGCGTCGTGGGCCTTGGCCTCACGGGGGTCCGAGGACCGGAGGCGCTGGCCTACGGAGTCCTGTATCACGCCACCCAGCTCGCCCCCCTGGTCCTTCTCGGGACCTGGTATGCCGTGCGGGAGCACGTGGGGGGAGAGGTTTTGCACGGCGTCCCCGAAGCGCCGCCTCCGGCAGACCGAAAAAATAGGCGACACTGACGCCCTAAGTCGCTACCCCGCTGTAACTGTAAAGCTTTTTTAGTTGACTCCGGGTGGCACCATTGCTATACTGGGCCTTGCAATAAATCCGCGCTCAGAAGGCACTTAGGGTAGGCAAGTACCGCAATGGAGGGAGGATGGAGTCGTCCCACCCGAGGACGAATGCCATTGTCGGTGGGCATGGCTTCCATCTCGTTGCATTTACTACCCTGGTTGCGGCATTGAGTTTCACGCCCTGGGTTGCCGCCGTGCAGCCGGGCGAGCAGCCGTGGGGGCTGCTCGCGTTTCGCATTGCCGGTTACGCGGCGCTGGCGGCGGTCGGGTTCGCCGGCGCGAGGGGCGCCCTGTCGTCCGGGGGACGCAGCTCGCGCGCCGCACTGGCGGCCATCGCGATCGTGGCGGTCGCGGCCCTGTCGGCCGCGCTATCAGTGCACCGGGGCAAGAGTCTCGAAGCCATGCTCAACGGTCTCGGCATCCTGGGCTTGTTCCTCGCGGCGGCGCTGCTGGTGCGCGGCGCGCGCTGGATTCGCGCCGTCGCGCTGATCGAGGTCCTGGCCGCCGTGCCGGTCGCCCTCCTCGGCATCGCCCAGCACTTCCGGCCGGATCTCGTGCCGGCCGAGAGCAGCTATCCCGGCCGCGCCCTCGGCCCCTTTGGCCAGCCCAACCGCTTCGGCGGTTTCCTCATCGCCTCGATCCCTCTCGCCATCGCCCTCGCCTTCGCCGTTCCCGGCTACAATCGCGTGCTGCGCGTCGCCCTCTTCGCGGCGGTTCTCGTGCTGGCGCTCGCCCTCGTCTACACCTACTCGCGCGGCGCTTGGCTCGGCCTGGGCGCCGGGCTCGTCGTCCTGGCCGCGCTCCTCGTCCGATGGCCCTCGCTCCGTCCCGAGCCCGCGCTCGCGGCGGCCGCGGCGGCGCTGCTCGTGATTCCGATCCTCATGGCGCTCCCGTCCATCGCCGGAAGGCTCGCGTCGCGTCCTGCCGGGGCGGCCTGGAACCTTCCGATCGATCCCGAGCGCGAGGGAAGCGGCGCGATGCGCCGCGCGGTTTGGGCGGGCGCGCTCGCGGCCGCATCGCACCGTCCGCTGCTGGGCTGGGGCGCCGGGGCCTTCCGCGAAGGGTACGACCGCTCCAAGAGCGCGACCCTGAAGCGGCTGGAGGCCGAGGGCGGGCGCACCGCCGACCAGGCGCACAGCTTCTATCTCGAAACCCTCGCGGAGCGCGGCGCTCTGGGTCTCGCCGCCTTCCTGCTCTTCTCGGGGCTGGTTCTGGCCGGGGGACTCGCGGCGCTCGGAACGGGCGCGCCGGCCGAGGCCCGTCTCCTCTCGGCCGGCCTTCTCGCTTCGCTCGCGGCGCTCCTCGTCCACGCCCTCCTCGAGGACAACCTCTCGTTCGCCGCGCACGGCGCGGTCTTCGCGGCGAACGCGGGGCTCCTCGTGGCGTCGGCGCCCGGCCCCCGGCGTTCGCTCCGGCTTCGCGTCCCCGGCGTCCTGGGTCTCGCCGCGGGGCTCGCGGCCGCGGTCCTGGCCGTTCTGAGCGCGTTCGGCGCCTCGGCGGCTCAGGCCGGCGGACAGGCCATGGCCGGCGGCGCGGCCGAGACGGCGCTCGCGAACTATTCGCGCGCGGAGCGGCTCGCGCCGTGGAACGACGCATACGCGATCGGCGCCGCGCACGCGGCGGAGGCCGCAGCCAACGGGGGCGTCCAGAGCGAGCGCCTCGGCGAGGCCGAGCGCTTCTACCGCAGCGCGATCGCGGCGAACGGCAGCGATCCGGTCACGCGTCACGAGCTGGCGCGGCTGTACCTGGCGCACCCGGACCGGTTCGGCGCGGAGGGGGGGCGCGCCGCCATCGGAGAGCTCCGGGCGGCGCTCGCGCAGAACCCGTATTACGCCGAGATCCGGAACGACCTGGGCGTGGCCCTGGTCCGGAGCGGCGATCTCGCCGGCGCGTCGCGCGAATTCGAGACGGCGTCCCAGGGACGCCGCGCGTTCGTGGACCCGCTGGTCAACCTGGCGGCGCTCGCGATTCAGCGCGGCGACCGGGCCGAGGCGGCGCGCCGGATCGGGGAGGCGCTCGCGCGCGACCCGGGTTCGGAGCGCGCCCGCGCCATGCAGGCCGAGATTTCCAGAGTCATCCGGTGAACCGAGCCGCGCGCCGCGCGGCCGTGAACGTTTTGAGGAACGAGGAAACCATCAGAAACAGAGCGAGAGGAGGTGAGCAGCCGGCCGTTTCGGTTGTGGTCAGTCGGAAACACTGAAATTTCGCACCCGCGTCCAAGTCTTGTGGTTCGTTTGAGGGAGGACAAGCAATGCGCAACCGAGCTTATCTACTGGTCGCTCTCCTCGGTCTCGTGACCTTGGCGGTCGCGCCCGGGTTCGCGGCGGCTGCCCAGGTGTCTCTGTCGGGCAGCGTTGCGGCGCGCGCGGCGGCGGTGTCGGGGCCGGTCATCAGCGTCACGCCGTTGAGCCATGATTTCGGGGTCGTGAACGTGGGGAGCATGCAGACGTTCACGTACATGATCAGCAACACC